>DATKKJ010000073.1 GCA_035543055.1 Terriglobales bacterium
CGGAAGCGTCCAGTCCCAGGGAGCGCAGCACCCCGGCCGAAGCGACCCCGGAGACCAGGATGGCAGCCAGCATGGCGGAGACGATGATGAACAGCAGGTTGTTCCCGGTATTCAAGGCGGCGACGCCGATCACCAGCACCAGCACCATGTAGGCGATGCCCTGGCGGGTGACGTCGTAATCGAAAGCCTCGCGGACGCGGGTAAAGGCAACACGGCGCGCCAGGTAAGGCACGGTAGTAATGCCGACAATGCCGGCCACCAGCAGAGCGGTGGAGGCGAGGATGGCCGTGGCCCACAGGTTGCCCGAACGGCGGGCGGCCGTGGAAAAGATGGCGGCGCCGAAGGCCAGCGACAGGCCCCCCAGGGCGGCGAAAAAGCGTATCCACGCCTCGCGCTCGAAGCCGCCGAAAAGCGTGCTGATCCAATCCCTCACTGCGGGAAGCCTAGCACTTTTCGAGCTCGCTTTTCAGCGCGGGGGGTCGATCTCTGCGCTCGCGATTCGGTGGCGCAACCACAAGACCAGGGCCACGACCACAAACAGAACCAGCACGCCGAGATTGAAGCGCCGGAGGATCCGCATCAATTGGTTCCATTCGCTGCCGAAGAGAAAGCCGACCAGAGAGATCACGGTGACCCAGGTCGCAGCTCCCAGGAAGTTGAACACCGCGAACTGCTTCCAGGGCATCCGCAGGACGCCGGCCATCGGTCCGGCGATGATGCGCATGCCGAAAACGAAGCGGGCAAAGAAAATGGTGACGCTGCCGTAGCGGGCGAACAGGCCCTCGCCGCGGCGAATGGTGCGGTCGGGAATGCGGAAAATGTGCTTGTGGCGCTCCAGCAAGGGCCGGCCGCCGCGATATCCGATGGCGTAGCCGATGTTGTCACCCACCGTGCAGGCGAGGGTGCCGAAGAGGATGATGTAAGGCAGTCGGAGTTCCTGCTCCGAGTAGGCCAGAAAGCTGGCAAACAGGAGAATGGTCTCGCCGGGAACGGGCACACCGGCGTTCTCCAGCAGCAGGGCGACGACGACAGTCCAGTAGCCCCACTCCTGGAAATACCCGCGCAGCAGCTCGAACAACCACTGTGCCATAGCAAGGGCCGCGACAAGAGTACAGGGGAGGGGGTTCGGACGGAAGTATCAACGAGTGAGGAAGTCGATCACGGCGCGATTGAATGCGTCGGGGACCTCCTCGTAGGGCAAGTGCCCCACCCCCTCGAACACGACCAATCCGGCATTCTCAAATCGCTGGCGGAGCACCTCGGCCGAGGCAAAGGGCACCGGACGGTCGCGCGTCCCCCAGACGAGGAGCGTCGGAATCTTGGAGATGCGGGGCAATTCGCGCTGCACCTCATCGAGGTCGTCGATCCAGTGCTCCAGGATGCGGTGCACATACGCAGCCGTGCCGGGCACTTCTGCCGCCGCCGAGTAGCCTTCGAAAGTCCCGGGCGAGATGCGGCGCCGATCGCCGTACATACGCCAGCGTATCCCGTACCAGCGAAGAACTCGGGAACGAACTATCCATGGGAGGGCCAGCCTGCCTGGAAAATGGCTCAGAAAGGGGGCCAGCCAGCGGCCGTAGGGCGACCAGGGATTTGCCGGAGCAGAGAGCACCATGCGTCGGACCCGCCGTGGGTCGAGGGTGGCCAACAGCATGGCCACCGCGCCGCCATGCGACGTGCCCAGCAGGTCGAACTCTCCGATCTTCAACTGGTTGAGGAACCCCTCCAGGCGCTGTGCCTGGGCGCGCAGGGAGTAGTCCACGTCACAGCGCTCGGAGAAGCCCATCCCCAACAGGTCCACGGCGTACACCGTGGCGTGGCGTGCGAGTTCCGCCAGGTTGAAGCGCCAGGAGAACGAATACCCCATGAGACCGTGGAGCAAGAGGAGAGGGCGTCCCTCCCCCGCCGTCAGGTACCGCATGCGGTGGCCGCAGCTCTCGTCCCAAGCTTCGCGCACGCCGGCGGGTAGTGGCGGCGCGGCGGGTTCAGGCGCAGAGGTCACCATCGTCTCGCATTGTAGATTGCGGCCCACCGGCGTGCACTTCGGCAGGCAACCACGACAGCCGCTCACGACTCTAAGTCAGCTGTATCGCCTCTGTCGCTTCTGTTCGGGGGAGCCTCGCGCTCCCCCCTTTTTGAGGGCTGGGAAACCAGCTCCCCATCATGGCAGCGTCAGTCATCCTCGACCCAGCGGCAGCGAATCTCGCCGCTGCGCAGCTCCCCCATGATCTTGGCGGCGATGCGGTCCAGCTCCCCTAAGGGGTGCTGCTCCCCTTCGTAATAGACCGCCGGAGGTGAGGCGTATGGCTCTGCCCAGACTTCATAGGCGCCGCCGCCCGTGGAAATCTCCAGGTAATCGCCTTCGCGCAACCGGCGCTTTAACTCTTCCAGATTCAGATCTTCGGGCATCGCTAGCATTCTAACAACCGGGCGGAGTCAGCGCCGATACAGACTTCCACAGCGTCTCCCAAATTCAGGAGCTTGCTTCCATTTATTGTAGCTGCTGCCGACCATTTCGCATATAATTCTGTAACTCTTGCTTTCTCCTAAGGTTAGCAGAACCGCAATGGCCCCAGTGGTGGCGAACAACGTGCTATCGAGGTTGCCGGCG
>DATKKJ010000074.1 GCA_035543055.1 Terriglobales bacterium
ATCACCGTCTTCAGCGGCTTCGCCGGTTCGGAATTGCTGATCGAGAACGAGCGCGTGATCGGCGTCCGCACCGACGACAAGGGGGTGGACAAGACCAACCAGCCGAAAGGCAACTTCGAGCCGGGATACGACCTAAGAGCGAAGGTCACCATCCTGGCCGAGGGGACCCGGGGCTCGCTGACCAAGCAACTGGTAAGCCGCTTCAGTCTCGACAAAGACCGTAATCCCCAGACGTACGGCGTGGGCGTGAAGGAGCTGTGGGAGGTGCCGTCGGGGCGCATCGCGGCGGGCGAGGTCATCTACACCATGGGCTGGCCGCTGACTGCGAAGGAATACGGCGGGGCGTGGCTCTACGGCGGCAAGGACAACATCGTCTCCCTCGGTTTCGTGACCGGGCTGGACTATCCCGACCCGCGGCTGGACCCGCAGCGCGTGCTGCAGGAGTTCAAGGAGCATCCGTTCGTGCGGCAATTGCTGGAGGGCGGGAAGATGATCCGCTACGGGGCGAAGTCGCTGCCCTACGGAGGCTGGTGGGCGGTGCCGCCGGTGGCGGGAGATGGCTGGATGATCCTGGGCGACTCGGCTGGCTTCCTGAACTCGCAGCGGCTGAAGGGGATCCACCTGGCGATCAAGAGCGGGATGCTGGCGGCCGAGACCGCGTACGACGCCATGGCCAAGGGCGACTTCTCCGCGGCGCAGCTCGGGACGTACGCGCAGAAGGTGGAGAGCAGCTGGATCAAGAAGGAGCTGTGGGCGGTGCGGAATTTCCATCAGGGATTCGAGCACGGCTTCTGGCACGGAATGTTCCACGCCGGCCTCCAGCAGATCACCGGCGGGCGCGGGCTGCACGCGAAATACGCCGCGACGGCGGGACACGCGCGGCTGAAGAAGCTGGCCGAGCTGCCGGCCGATGGCGGGGCGGAGAAGCACCTGCTCAATGATTACAAGGGCGACGGCAAGTTCACCTTCGACAAGCTGACCGACCTCTATCACTCAGGCACCAAGCACGAGGAGGACCAGCCGGCGCACCTGGTGATCCACGACACCAATATCTGCAACGAGCGCTGCGTGAAGGAGTTCGGCAATCCCTGTCAGCACTTCTGCCCGGCCAATGTGTACGAGATGACGGAGGCGGCGGACGCGCCCAGCGGCAAGCAGATCCACCTGAACCCGTCCAACTGCGTGCACTGCAAGACCTGCGACATCATGGACCCGTACCAGATCATCACCTGGGTGCCGCCGGAAGGCGGAGGGGGGCCGAATTACGACGGGATGTGACGCCGCTTTGCGGGCGTGAGCGGAGCGAAGGATCTCGCGCCACTGTGTCCCCTGAACCGGGCTGCGTGTCCCAGGGCGCTCGCGCTACACTAGAAAGCTCATGCGGATGCAGAAGCTCCTATCCATGCTTTTCTTGCTAGTGGCTTGGTCAGGTCTGGCGCCGGCGGCGGACTGCATGAACGGGCGCGGTGACTTCCAAAAGCCGCTGTGGGACGGTTACACCCTGCAGATCGGACCGGCGCAGGGCGACCACAAGAACGAGTGCTTCGCGGCGGTGATCGCGCCTGATGGCAAGACAGTGTTCAACGTCTTCGGGATGGATGCCACCATGCTGCGGGTCACCGGGCGCGACGTGAACGGGGACGGCAAGCCCGACGTGGTGTTGCTGACGCACGCCTCGTCATCTCCGGAGAATGTCTACTCCATCGTGGGAACGGCGGAGCCGGCAGGGCTGATCCGGCAGATCGCCACTTCCGCCGAGCTGAGCTTCGAAGAGCGGAGCGAGGGACACACCGAGATTGTGACCCGCGATACCTCGTTCCGTGACTTGGAGGGCCTTCCGGGAGACCAGACTCCCGCACCCATGCTATTCCTGCGGCTGAAGGGCAAGGAGATCTACAACGTCAGCCAGGTCTACTGGCCGGAATATGAGCTCGCCATCAAGGAAGCCAGGGCGAAATTGTCGAAGAACGACATGGGGCTCCTGAAAACCGATGAGTTCGCCCAAAAGGGCCACAAGGACAAAGACCTGAGCCCGCAGGAGATCGCCCACATCCAGGACGTGAAGAGCGTGGTGCTGGAGATCGTGCTCGATTACATCTACGGCGGCAAGGGAGAGGAAGGGTGGAAACTGCTGACGGAGTTCTGGGCGTACAGCGACCGGCAGCGGATCCGGCAGGAGCTTCTGCGGCGGCGGATGGCCGGCGTCCTGCGCGACATCAACCGGCCGGCTTCCGCGCCCGCACCGTCCACCTCCAGGTAGCCGCCGAGGTGGAAGCATCCCGCCGACGGCAGTGAGCTTCCATTTGACTTGGGGGGCTATAATGTCCCCCGCAGTTTCCGACCCGTGTGGCCTGTCGGGATACCGTGGCCAGCCGGGCGAACCAGAGGAAGATGCTGGTGAGGGTAGAGGGGGAAACGCCTCTGCCTCCCGTTTGGAAAGGAAACGACCCGCCGTGTGGACGCTCCTCCGCGCGTCCTGCTTCTCGTCGAATCCTTTTCCAGGCTGGGCAATCTGAGAGAGATAAGGTCCACTTCTTGGCCACTGTCACCAATCCGGTGCCGGAGCAGGCGAGACCGCTGTTCCCGCGGCTGATGGACAAGCACGGACGGGCGATCACCGACCTGCGCATCTCCATCACCGACCGCTGCAATTACAAGTGCGTGTACTGCCGCACCGGGAACCAGGGGGCCATCTACGCCGAGCTGCCGCTGGCCGAATACCTGAGGATGGCGCGGGTGTTCGCCGGATTGGGGATCGAGAAGGTGCGCATCACGGGGGGCGAGCCCCTGCTGCGGCATGACGTGGTGGAGTTCGTAGGCCAGCTTTCCCGCGTGCGCACCCTCGAGGGCGAACCTCTGGACCTGGCCATCACGACCAACGGCCACCTGTTGGCCGAGCTGGCGCAACCACTCAAGCAGGCGGGCCTGCGGCGGGTGACGGTAAGCATGGACGCGGTGGACGCGCAGCGGTTCTCCCGGATCACCCGCGTGCCCAACGGTTTCGAGGCGGTGCAGGCGGGGATCCGCGCGGCCAAGCGGGCCGGGCTCGACCCGGTGAAGATCAACTGCGTGCTGCTGCGCGGCTTCAATGACGACCAGATCGTCGAATTCGCCCGCTTCGCGCGCGAAGAGTCGGTGGTGGTGCGGTTCATCGAGTTCATGCCCCTGGAAGAAGACCGGGTGTGGTCGCCGGAGATCGTGGTGACACTCGATGAGATCGTGAAGGCCATCTCCGCCTGGAAGCCGCTGGTGGAGCTGCCGCACGCACCGAGCGAGACCGCGCGGCGCTACACCTTCGCGGACGGCATCGGCGAGATCGGCATCATCGCCCCGGTGTCGCACCCCTTCTGCGGGCATTGCAGCCGGGTGCGGGTGACCTCCGACGGCAAGATCCGCACCTGCCTGTTCTCGGTCTTCGACCACGACCTGGCGGGGGTGATGCGCCGCAGCTCCGACCAGCAGATGGCGGAATACATCCGGGGCGTGATCAACAAGAAGGAAGCCCGGCACCACATCGGGGAGCCGGGATTCCAGGCTCCGTCGCGGACCATGGTGCACATCGGCGGCTAAAGCCCAGCTTTCCCAGGTCACAGTTGCATGTGACCGGCCGCGGTGGGACAATATGCGTAGCCACTGGCTGCCGATAAGCCTAGCTCCTGAAGCGTTTCGTGAGTGGGGGCATCGAATGACCAGAGGCTGAAACTGTTGGCTTCAACAACCCCGTAAGTAGGGCGGAACTTCGCAGCGTACTTACTGGAGCCGGCAGGAGCTTTCAACATCCCCGTTCCGGCGAGCCCGGGACTGAAGGCGGAAAGAAGAATGGCAGCAACAGCAGCGACCACCTGTCGGTTGGATAACTATCTCGTCCTCCCGGACACCTCCATGGATGAGCGCATCGCCCGTGCGCGCGCCCAGTTGGGCGAGGAATGCATCCTGCTCGGACATCATTACCAGCGCGACGAAGTCATCCGATTCGCCGATTTCCGCGGCGATTCCTACCGCCTGTGCCAGGCGGCAGCGCAAGCCAGGGGCCGCTACATCGTCTTCTGCGGCGTCACCTTCATGGCGGAGGCGGCCGACATCCTGTGCCGCCCGGGGCAAAAGACCATCCTGCCCGACCTCAACGCCGGCTGTTCCATGGCCGACATGGCGGAGATCGGCCAGGTGGAAGAGGCGTGGCAGCACTTCGCCGCCATGGGCCTGACCGACGAGTGGGGCAGCAAGATCATGCCCATCACTTACATGAATTCGTCGGCGGCGATCAAGGCGTTCTGCGGCGAGCGTGGCGGGTTCGTCTGCACCTCGACCAACGCTGCGGCGGCCTTCGACTACGCCTTCGGTAAGGGCATGGAGAAGATCTTCTTTCTGCCCGACCAGCACCTGGGCCGCAACACCGCTTGGGGGAAAGGGATCCCGCTGAGCGAGATGGTGGTCTGGGATCCGTACATGCTGAACGGTGGTCTGACCGCCGAGCAATTGAAGAAGGCCAGGATCATCCTGTGGAAGGGACACTGCTCGGTGCATCAGCGGTTTCTGCCGGAGCACGTGGACAAGGTACGGGCGAAGTACCCGGGGATCCAGGTGCTGTGCCATCCGGAGTGCCGCTGGGAGGTGTGCCGCAAAGCTGACGGCCTGGGCTCGACCGACAAGATCATCCGGACGGTGGAACAGGCGCCCAGCGGCTCGAAGTTCGCCGTCGGCACTGAGATCCATCTGGTGAACCGCCTGGCCAAGGACAACCCGGACAAGCTGGTGGTGACGCTGGATGATTCCGGGTGCCTGTGCACCACCATGTTCCGCATCTCGCCCCAGCATCTGTGCTGGGCGCTGGAGAACCTGGTGGACGGGCAAGTGGTCAACCGCATTGTGGTGGACGAAGAAATGAAATACTGGGCACGTATCGCGCTCGATCGCATGCTGGAGATCCACTAGATGGAGCGGACATTCACATTGCAGGAAGCGCAGGTGCTGCTGCCAGTGCTGGAGAACCTGCTGAAGAGGGCCATCGAGGGCAAGAAGCGGGTCGAGCAGGTGGAAGAGGAATTCCAGCAGGTGGCCAACCGCATCTTCTTGTCCGGCGGGTGCGAGGTGGACGTGGCTGGCCTGGCGCGCCGCAAAGCGGAGAAGGACCAGGCGGCACTGCGGGTCAAAGATGCGCTGGCGGAGATCGACGCCACCGGCGTTCAGGTGAAGGACCTGGACATCGGGCTTCTTGACTTCCCCTGCGTGGTGGAAGACCGGGTGATCCTGCTGTGCTGGAAGCTGGGCGAGAAGAGCATCGAGCACTGGCACGGCGTGGAAGAGGGGTACCGCGGGCGCAAGCCGATCGACGAGCGGATCATCAAAGGCAAGCCGAGCCAGGGCCCCGTCCACTAGCCCATCCCTGCCCCCGCCGGGGCGGTATACTTTCCTGTTTCTCATTCTTTCGGTGACGTGGGCCGAGGAAGCGGCAAGGTGCGGTAGCGCCCAGAGGAGGTTAAATGGAACCTAACCCTGCTGTTGGAATCGGGAGCCGCAGGCGGTCGAGCAGGTGGTGGTTTGCTTTCGCCCTGAGCTTGTTGTGGCTGTCGGGTTGTTCGGACTTCTTTGTGGACCCGACCCTGAACTCGATCATCGTGACAGATAGCCACGGGATCACCACGCCTTCGATAGATGTTGGTCACACAGAGCAAATGCAAGCAATTGGCGTGTTCAGCGACAATAGCCGATCGACGATCACCGCCGCTTGGTCCTCGTCGGCCGTCAACATCGCAACCATCGACAGCGCGACCGGCCTGCTTACGGCGGTGGCGCCGGGAACGACGACCATCACCGCTGCCAACAGCGGACTCACTGGTACCGCCAGCGTCACCGTGTGCGGCACGCAGCAAGCCATCACCATTCAGCCGCAGGGTCAGAGCTTTGCGTTAGGCACTGGAACGGTGCAGTTCACAGCTACAGCGGGCGGTCAGGATGTCACTGCGTCAGTGACCTGGTCGTCCTCGAACACCGCGGTGGCCACGATCAGCAACAGTCCGGGCACAAACGGGCTGGTGACGTTTGTGGGAACGGGAACCACGACGATCAAGGCGGCTTCTTGTTCGCAAAGCAGTTCGACTTTGCTGACGGTATTCTAGTAGCGCCCTACAAAGGGGCAGCATCGACGATCAGCCGGCCGGGCCCGGGCTCGCTCTCCATCTTCAAGATCGACACCGTCACACCCGGCAAGCTGGTTTCGGCGGGAGCCACCAACACCAGCACCAGCCCCGACGACGTGGTGATCGCTCCCTAGAGGGCGAGCGCGGCCCGTGATATAAATCCCCGGTCCCGCGCAGCACTGATCGAGCCCCGTGTGGAGGCCCGTGCTGCGCCGGCGAGGCAAGGCCATGCAGAAAGTGCGCACCATCGGGATCTGCACCGGCGGGGGCGACTGTCCCGGCCTGAACGCTGTCATCCGGGCCGCGGTCAAGACGGCCATCCTGAAATACAACTGGCGGGTGATCGGGGTCCGCGACGGCTTCGATGGCCTGATCTGGCCGTCGGAAAAGACCATGCCGCTGGACATGCAGAGCGTGAGCGGCATCCTGCCCCGCGGCGGCACCATCCTGGGCACCACCAACCGCGGCGATCCGTTCAAGTACAAGATCATGGAGGGCGACGTCGAGGTAGTGAAAGACTTCTCCGACGACGTGATCCGCAACGCCCACGCCATCGGCATGGACGCGCTGATCGTGGTGGGGGGCGACGGCACCCAGAAGATCGGTCTCGGCCTGCACGACAAGGGATTGAAGGTGGTGGGCGTGCCCAAGACCATCGACAACGACCTGTCGGCCACGGAGATCACCTTCGGCTTCGATACGGCCCTGCACACCTGCACCGAGGCCATCGATAAGATCCACACCACCGCGGTCTCGCATCACCGGGTGATGGTGGTGGAGGTCATGGGGCGCGACGCCGGGTGGATCGCGCTGGAATCGGGGCTGGCCGGCGGCGCCCACGTCATCCTGATCCCTGAGATCCCATTCACCATCGAGAAGGTGTGCGAGTTCGTCGCCGACCGGACCCGGGCGGGACGCAAGTTCACCATCATCGTGGTGGCGGAAGGGGTGAAGCTGCCACCCGACCTGTGCGCCACGTTCGAGAGGGAAAAGCGGGCGGTGCCGCGCGGCGGGAGCGTCGGGAACCTGATCGGGGATGCCATCGGGCGCGGCACCCGGCGCGAGACCCGGGTGACGGTCCTGGGACACGTGCAACGGGGCGGGTCGCCCTCGCCCTTCGACCGCATCCTGAGCACGCGCTTCGGAGTGGCGGCGGTCGAACTCATCGCCAAGGGTGAGTTCGGGAAGATGGTGGCGCTGCGCGACGCGCGCGTGATCTCCGTGCCCATCTCCGAAGCCATCGGGCGAATGAAGGCCGTGGAGCCGTCGAGCGAGCTGGTCCGGACCGCGCGCGCGGTCGGCATCTGCTTCGGCGACTAGGAGCGGCGCGACGGGCGCTTGCGCCGCCGGCCATCGCGAAGCAGTGCGTCGCAGGCAAGCAAGCAACGGGCGCGGATCTCGTCCGCCAGCTGTCCCCCCGGAGCGTACTGCAAGATGCTGGCTGTTCCATGGAGCAGCAAGAACGCCCCGTAGGCACGATTCTCTTGCTCCGCCGGAGTTCCGCCCAGCCGGCGCTTGAATTGCTGCTGGAACCATTCGAGCAAAGGACGCCGCGTAGCGGCCTCGAGGACGCGCCGCAGGTTCGGGCCGAAGACCAAGCGATACAACTGGGGATAGCGCTGTGCGACCGCAAGATAATTGCGGAAAGCGGCTTCCAGAGTCGGAGCTTTCATCACTTCCCTCCCCAGCCGGAGCCGTGCTCGGTCGCCCAGAGCGGCGACCAGGTCCTGCTTGGCGGGGAAGCGCTGGTAGACCGAGGGCGGTGTGGTGCCGGCGGCGCGGGCCACCGCGCGCAGGGTCAGGCCCTTCTCCCCGCGGTCATGAAACAAGCGGAACGCCGCTGCGACGATCTTCTCCGTCAGTTCGGGGTTCGTGGTGCGCGACATGGCGCCTCCCGGAGCTGTTGACCCGCAAGTACACTTGCACATTGTACTAGAAAATTACTTGTACATTGTTAAAGAAATGTATATAAATGACAAATAAAGAGCCCATCGGAATACCGCCCCCTTGCGGCGTGAACAAAGGAAGCAGCAGGGAATGAGCAGTCAGCAGTCGTGGGAACCTCAGGCCCGGGCGACGTCCGGAGCCTGGCAATCACCCTCCCCCTCTTCTCCGCAGGCATCGTCAGGCAGCAAGGTCCCGCACGGCGGGCGCGACTGGAGAGCGATGGCGCGCGCCCTCGCTCCCGCCTCCGCGGCCGACCGGGCCCTCCTGTGGGCGGCTTCGGCCGCGCTCCTGGTGCAAAGTGTGGCCCTGGTCGTGACCTCGGGGGTCTCCGCCGGGCTCGCCTCGAACCTCATCCAACTCGTGCTCGACGGCATCGCCGTGGCCGCGACGCTGCGGGCAGCCTCGCGCAGCGGATCCTTCGCACGGCGCGTATGGTTGCTGGCTTCGGTCGCCATGGTGGTGCACGGGGTGGGGCAGGGGATTGCCGCTTTTTACGATTACACGGCGATACAGCCGTGGTTCGCTCCCTGGTGGAGCGACGAGTTCCTCTTCTTCTGGGTGACGCCGCTGCTGGTGGCGGTGATCGCAGATCCCCTGGAGCCACGGCGCCGCCTCCCGCTGGCCGGCGTGCTCGACTTCCTGCAAGTATTCTTGCTGGGGCTGGCGTGGCACTTCACCGTATTCGGCGACGCCGCGGCCTGGGCCCAGGACGGGCCGGGAATGTCGCTGCTCAACTGGAAGGTCCGGCTGGGCCGCGACCTCTTTGTGCTGACCTGCCTGGTCAGCCGCAGCGTGTTTTCAGAGCTGGCGACTTCGCGGAACCTCTTCCGGCGGCTCACCTTTTTCTTTGCCACCTTCGCCATCGCCGATATCTCCTACCTGTATTGTGAGGCAATGCTCTCCCTCCGCTTCGGCACCGGGATGGACCTGATCTGGTCGCTGCCGCGGTGGCTGCTGATCCTGGGCGCGGTCTCGTGGGCGGGATCGGGTGAAGAGAGCGGGCGCATCATTCACCGGCGCCGGAACCTGACCCTGCACGCGGCGTCGCTGGTGGTTCCACTGCTGATCCTGGTGATGGCGGCGCAGCGGATCAGCGGTTCCCCGTTCCTGCTGTCGCTGCTGGGCGCTACCATCGCCTGCGCGGGGGCGCGCGTGCTGGTGACGCAGGACCGCCAGCTGGAGGTGCTGCGGGAGCTCACCCGCAGCCGCAACATGCTCTCCGCTGTGATCGAGGGGACTTCGCAAGCGATCTACTTGAAGGACTTGGGAGGCAAGTTCCTGCTGGCCAACTCGGCGGCCGCGCGGCTCCTGGGCCGCCGGCCTTCCGAGATCCTGGGAAACCACGACCGCGAAGTCCTGCCGCCGTCGTTGCAGCCGTACGCGGAGCAGGGGGACCGGCAGGTGCTGGCGACGGGACAGCCGTGCACGCAGGAAGCCGTGCTGGAGGTGGGGATGGAGAGACGCACCTTGCTTTCGACCAAGGCCCCCTACTTCGATCCCTCGGGCAAGATCGGCGGGATCCTCGGCATAGCCGTGGACGTGACCCCGCTGAAGGAGGCCCAGGTCGAACTGCAGCGCTGGAAGAACCGCTGCGAGAGCGCTTTGCGCGCCAGCCGCCACGTGATGTTCGAGCTCGAGCCCCTCTCCGGGAAGATCACCATCGACCGCACCTTCGACCGGTTCCTGGGTTACACGGCGGACCAATTGCCGACCCGCGCCTCGCAATGGCGCCGCCTGGTCCACGAAGACGATCGCGGCGGTTGCTACGAGGCCATCGGGCGCGCGGTCCGCAGCGGGGAGCCCTTCCGCTGCGAGTATCGCGTCCGGGGCAGCGGCGGCAACTTCCACCACGTGGTGGAGCACGGGCAGGTGTTCCCGGGGCAGGATAGGCGTCCCTTCCGGATCATCGGGTTCGTCGAGGACGTCACCGAGCAGAGGGTAGCTTCCGAACGCCTGAAGCACGCCCAGCGGCTGGAATCGCTGGGCACCCTGGCCGCTGGGGTGGCGCACGACTTCAACAATCTGCTGACCGTGATCAACGGATACAGCGAGCTGCTGCTGGACGAGAAACACGGGTCCCGCGTCAACGACGCGGCGCAATCGATCCACCACGCGTCGGAGCGGGCGGCGGGACTGGTCCGCCAACTGCTCGCCTTCAGCCGCCAACAGCACCTGTCACCGCGGGTGCTGGACCTCAACCACAGCGTCAGCGGGGTGTACAAGATGCTGCGCCGCCTGATCCCCGAAAACATCGAGATCCGCATGGACCTGGAGGAGGAGATCGGCAGCGTGAAGGCGGACCCAGGCCAACTGGAGCAGATCATCCTCAACCTCGCGGTCAACGCGCGCGACGCGATGCCCGGCGGAGGAGCGCTGACCATCGCGACCTTCGAAACCAAGGTCCTGAACGTCGCCGACTGGCCTTACGGGATCCTGCCGGGGGAGTACGCCGTGCTCAGCGTCGAGGACACGGGCATCGGCATCCCGTTCGAGATCCAGGCCAGGATCTTCGAGCCCTTCTTCACCACCAAGGAGCCCGGGCGGGGGACGGGCCTGGGACTGGCGACGGTGCATGGCATCGTCACCCAGAGCGGCGGCTACGTGCGAGTTACCAGCGAACCGATGCGCGGTGCGGCGTTCCAGGTCTATCTGCCGAAGGCGGCGGGACGACCGGCCCACGATCTGGGGGCGACGCCGTCGATCCACCTGCCCGGTGGCCGGGAACACATCCTGCTGGTGGAAGACGATCCCAATGTGCGGAAGCTGGTCGCCGGCTCGCTGCGCAATGCAGGATTCGAGGTGACTGGGGTCGACGATCCGCGGCTGGCCCTGAACCTGGCGAAGCAGCGGCACATCGACCTGCTGATCAGCGACCTGGTATTGCCGGGGATGAACGGGCGGGAGCTGAGCCGCAAGATCATAGAACGGTCGCCGGAGACCCGGGTGGTCTTCATCACCGGGCACATCGACCACCCGGTGGTGGACCAGGTGGTGGCAGAAAAGGCGACCGTGCTGCAGAAGCCGTTCAGCTCGGGTCGGCTGCTGGACAGCGTCCGAAGGACACTGGACGCCTAGCCGCCGGGCCGGTGCTGCTATAGTGGCGGCATCGAGCCGTGTCGAGTCATAGACAGAGTCTGATCGGACTGGCATTCATCCTTTTTGCGGGGCTTTGGGGCTGTGGCCAGAGCGCCGGTAAACCCAAGGAGTGGATGTACGTCTCGGTGCCGCGGGTGTCCTTGCGCGACCGGGTCGCGGCCCTCTACACCAAGGTCGGGACGGTCAACGCCGGCGACCGGGTGGAGATCCTGGAGCGGCAGAAGCGGTTCGCGCGGGTGCGCACGCCGGCAGGCCAGGAAGGCTGGCTGGAGCAGCGCTACCTGGTGGACCAGAAGGTCTACGACGAGATCCAGAAGATGACCGCCGACGCGGCCAAGCGGCCCCCGCAAGGCACGGCCACGGCGCGCAGCCAGACCAACCTGCACGTCGCCCCCGGGCGCGACACCGAACACATCTTTCAACTGGAAGAGGGAGCCAAAGCCCAGGTGCTGGCGCGAGCCACGGCGGAGAAGCCGGGTGCGGTCGCGCCGGTCCCGCTGAAGGCGAAGAAGGCGCAGGGCGGCGAGGAAGAAAAGCCGCAGCCGGTGCTGGAAGACTTCTGGCTGGTACGGGGCGGGCCGGAGCGCGCCGGCTGGGTCCTGGCAAGGATGCTCGACCTCGATGTGCCCCTGGAGATCGCGCAGTATGCGGAAGGCCAGCGCATCGTCGCCTATTTCGTGCTGAATGAGGTCCAGGACGGGGACAAGAAGGCGGCGCAGTACCTGGTGGCGCTCACCGAATCCAAGGAAGGCCTGCCGTTCGACTTCAACCAGGTGCGGGTCTTCACCTGGAATGGGAAGCGGCACCGCTATGAGACTGCGTACCGGGAACGCAATCTGTTCGGCCTGCTGCCCATCCGCACCGGGGTCGAGGATTTCGGGAAGGAAGGCCGCTTGCCAGTGTTCAGTCTCCGGGTCCAGGGCGAGGACGGGAACACCTTGGAACGCAAGTACAAGCTCAACACTCCGATCGTGCGGCGGGTGCTGGTGCCGGGCGAGCAGCCGGGGAAGAGCCGGCGCGTGGCCGTCCCTAAGGCCGCTTCCGCGAAGAAGAGAAAGCACTGAGCGTTGGGTTCTGAGCCTCGGCTACGAGAAAAACTCGGCGATAGCCTCTACCACCGCGCGCTGCTCGTCCTCGCGCAATTCCGGGAACATCGGCAGGGCCAGCACCTCGGCCGCGGCGCGCTCGGCTTCGGGAAAGTCCCCGGCTGAATATCCCAGATATCCGAAGGCGTTCTGTAGGTGCAGCGGCAGGGGATAGTAGATCTCGGTCGCGATCCCGCGCTCGGCCAGGGCGGCGCGGAGGGCGTCGCGCCTCTGCGCCCGCACCACGTACTGGTGGAAGATGTGGCGGGCGTCGCGCGCGCGGTGGGGCGTTCGGATGGGTAAGTCCTCGCCGCCCGCAAGACCGGCGTGAGTGAAGAGACGATCATAGGAATCGGCGCGCTCGGCGCGCTGGCTGTTCCAGCGGTCCACGTGCTTGAGCTTCACTCGCAGCACCGCCGCCTGGACAGCGTCGAGACGGCTGTTCCACCCGAGCTCTTCATGGAAGTAGCGCCGCGCGCTGCCGTGGTTGCGCAGGTGACGCAGGCGCTCGGCCAGCTTGGGGTCGGAAGTGGCGATGCACCCCCCGTCGCCGAACGCGCTCAGGTTCTTGGTGGGATAGAAACTGAAGGCCGCCGCTGTGCCGAGGCTGCCGGCGCGTTTGCCGCGCCAAGCCGCGCCAAAGGCCTGGGCTGCGTCCTCCACCAGGGCGAGATCGTGGGCCGTGGCGATGCGCTCGAAGGCATCCGGCTCCGCTACCTGCCCGTATAAATGGACGGGGATGATGGCCTTCACCTTGGTCGGCGGATATGCCGCGAACTTGCGCTCCAGCTTCGCTGGATCGAGATTGAAGGTCAGGGGGTCGATATCGACGAACACGGGCCGCGCGCCCGCCCGCACGATGGCGCTGGCGGAGGCAAAAAAGCTGAAGGGGGTGGTGACGACCTCGTCGCCCGGTCCTACGTTCAGCGCCAGCAGCGAGAGCCACAAAGCGTCGGTCCCGGAGGCGCAGGCCACGGCCTCGGACGCGCCGGCATAGCTGGCGATCTCGCGCTCCAGGGCCGCGACTTCTTCCCCCAGGATGAAATGCTGCGAGGCGCATACCCGTTCGATGGCAGCCATCACCTCATCGCGGATCGAGGCGTACTGGCGCGTCAGGTCCAGCAGGGGCACCGCCGCTTTTTGCGCTGCCTTGGACATCGGGGAAGGAAGTCTAACATCGCTCCCAAGTCCGGATGCGGGGAAGTGGAGGCAATGGCGAACCCTCTCTTAGCGCCTGCTGCCACTGATCCAAAGCCTGGCGCAGCGGGGGTATGGAGATCCCGAAGAAATCGTCGGGAGCGTCCGCCAGTTTGGCGGCAGCGCGGGCCAGCAGGGAGCGCGCCCCGTCCAGGTTCCCCGTGGAGTGATGATGGAGAGCGACCGCCAACTGGATGAGACCTTGCATGGAACGCCGCT
>DATKKJ010000075.1 GCA_035543055.1 Terriglobales bacterium
GCCGGCACCGGCGGCGACGAGGCCACGCTGTTCGCGGCGGAGATGTTCCGCATGTACTCGCGCTACGCCGAGACCCAGCGCTGGAAGGTGGACGTGTTGAACAGGTCGGAGTCCGGCGTGGGCGGGCTGAAGGAGATCATCGCCTCCATCGAAGGCAAGCAGGTGTATTCGCGGCTCAAGTACGAGTCGGGGGTGCACCGGGTGCAGCGCGTGCCGCAGACCGAGCAGCAGGGACGGGTGCACACCTCGGCGGTGACGGTGGCGGTGCTGCCCGAGGCCGAGGACGTGGACATCAAGATCGAAGCCAAGGACATCCGCATCGACACGTTCTGCTCGTCGGGGCCGGGCGGGCAGTCGGTGAACACGACCTACTCGGCGGTGCGCATCACGCACCTGCCGACCAACACGGTGGTGTCGTGCCAAGACGAGAAATCGCAGATCAAGAATCGCGAGAAAGCGATGCGGGTGCTGCGGACGCGGCTCTACGAGATGGAGCTGGAGAAGCAGCAGGCGGCGCTGGCCAAGGAGCGTAAGTCGCAGGTGGGCTCGGGGGACCGCAGCGAGAAGATCCGCACCTACAACTTCCCCCAGAACCGGGTGACCGACCACCGTATCGGGCTGACCATCCATCAGCTCGCGGACATCATGGACGGCAAGCTGCAGCCCTTCATCGACGCCCTGGTGACACACTACAACGCGGAGAAGCTGAAACAGGACGCGACCGCAATTGCGTAATTGGGAAATCGGGTAGTCGGGTAATTGGTTTGCAAATTACCCGACTACCCAATTACCCGATGCGTCTCGGCGACAGCCTGCAATCCGCCATCAGATTCCTGACCGACGAGCAGGTTCCCTCGCCACGGATGAATGCCGAGGTGTTGTTGATGTTCGTGCTAGGCGTGGACCGAGCCTACCTCTACGCCCATCCGGAGCGCGAGTTGACAGCGGATGAGCGGGCGCGCTACGACGAGGCGCTGCGCGAGCGCGCCACCGGCAAGCCCGCGCAGTACATCACCGGGCACCAGGAATTCTGGGGGATGGACCTGATCGTCACGCCTGCCGTCCTCATCCCGCGCCCGGAGACCGAGCACGTCGTCGAGACGGTGCTGGCGCTGGCGCGCGAGTTTCCGGCGCGGACCATCGTGGACGTCGGCACCGGCTCGGGGTGTATCGCGCTGGCCCTGGCCAAGGAATTGCCGCAAGCCGAGATCACCGCGACTGACATCTCCCCCGAAGCACTGGACGTGGCGAAGGCCAATGCGGCGCGCCACCAGTTGGAGAAAAGGATCAGGTTCGTAGAGGCCGATCTGCTGCCGAAGGGAGACGCCCTGACGGGCGTCTCTACCGGAGTGGACTTGGTGGTTTCGAATCCGCCTTACGTGTCGGAGGAAGAGCGCGACAAAGTGCAGCGCGAAGTGCGGAAGTTCGAGCCACGGGTGGCGCTGTTCGGCGGGGAGCACGGCTTCGACATCTATCGGCGGCTGATCCCGCAGGCGAAAGCGGCCTTGAGATCGGGCGGCTGGCTGGTGATGGAAATGGGATTCTCGCAGGAGGAGGAGATGCGGCGGATGTTGTCGGGCTGGAGCGAGGTGCGAGTGGCGGCCGACCTGCAAGGGATCCCGCGGGTCATCGCGGCACGAAAGTGATTGCAGATCGTCACGCCCGCGTACAATCTGAAATCTGCAATCCGAGATCTGACTTGATGGAAGATTGCAGCCCTCAGATTTCAGATCGCGGATTGCTGGGAGATTTCGCTTGAGCGAAACCATGGTCCTGACCGTACCCGGGCGCTACGATTCCGGGCCGAAGCACTGGCAGAACTGCTGGGAGAGGGACGACCCGAAGCATGTCCGGCATGTGCGACAGAGGGAGTGGGAGAAGCCGAACGCGAAGGACTGGATCGCGGAGCTGGACCGGGCGGTGGTGGCGGCGGGGCCGGACGTGGTCCTGGTGGGTCACAGCCTGGGTTGCTGCACCATCGCACTGTGGGCGCGCAAGCACAAGCGCGCGGTCCGCGGAGCATTGCTGGTGGCCCCCAGCGACACCGGACGGAAGTCGTATCCCAAGGGCGCGCGCGGCTTCAAGCCGATGCCGCTCCGCCCGCTGCCCTTCCCCAGCATCGTGGTGGCCAGCTCCAACGACCCATACGTCTCGCAAGCCCGCGCAAAGCGGTTCGCCAAGGCATGGGGCAGCCGGTACGTGTGCATCGGCGACGCCGGGCACATCAACAGCGAGTCGGGATACGGCGCCTGGCCGGGGGGGATGCAGTTACTGCGCTCCCTGCGCCGCGGCCGACGCCACGTCCGTGCTCGCTGAACGTCGCCGCACCAGCAGCAGGGACTGGTCGTCGCCGGCCTTCCCGTGCTGCTGGGCGGCGCCCACGATCGACTCCCAGAGTCGCTCCAGGGGCTGTCCGGCGTGTTGGGTCAGCGCGGCCTTCACGCCGGCCATGCCGAACTCCGCGCCCGCCTTGTCCTCGATCTCCAGCAGGCCGTCGGTGATGAGCACGAAGGTGTCGCCCGGTCCGGCGGTGAAGGACGAGGCTGCGAACGGAGTCTGCTCCACGATCCCGACCGGCAGGTTGGAGCACTGCAGCTCCGAGACCTCTCCGCTGCCGGCGTGATAATGCAGGATGGGCGGATGCCCGGCGAGGGCGAACTCCAGGCCCTGCCCGTTCTCCGCCAGGTAGGCCATGGTCACGAACATGTTGGGCTTCTTGAGCGGATAGAGGACGGCATTGAGGCGGGCGAGCAGCTGGCCGCTCTGCCGGCCCGAAGTCAGCTCGGCGCGCGCCGTGCTCTTGACCATGGCCATGACCACGCCCGGGGCCACGCCGTGCCCGGAGACGTCGGCGATGTAGGCCATCCAGCCGCGGTCGTCTCCCACCAGGTCGATCAGGTCGCCGCCCACCTCGCCGCTGGGCTGGGAGCGGCCATAGAACTCATAGCCGCCGAGGCGGGTGGTGATGGGTGGCACCAGCACGCGGTGGATCTCGGCCGCCAACTCCATCTCCGCGTGCACGCGGAAATAGCGGCGGCCTTCGGTGATGGAGAAGATGAGGAAGCAGATGTATCCGGCGACGGTGGCAAACACGATAGCCAGACCGTCGGACCCGAGGCGATCGGTCATGCGCGCCAGAGCGTCGGCGTCCATCTGCCGGGGACGTGGCCAGCTCGGCCAGTGCCTCGCGATCTGGTTCTGAACGGTAAAGTGCACGATGAACAGTGGCACCACACCCATCCACCAGCGCTCCCGCAGGCGAAAACCAGAGACCGCATAGACCATGGCGAATCCGCCCGACACCAGCACGCTCAGCACCAGGCGGATCTTCGGCTGCAATCCCAGGACCGCGATGTCGCCCACGAAGCCGACCGTGCTGAACAGGCAGAACACGCCCGCCAGGAACAAGGCGAGGGAGGTCCGCGGGACCCGGTCCCAGGAATAGGAGAATGCCCTCATCGCGCAGCAGACTACCACGCGCCGCGCGGGCGGGCGCTATCAAGCAGACATGAAGAGCCGCAATCCCGCCGGCGCCCGTCGGGGCAACCACGGAAAGCTCCGGGTCTCCGCGCTAGACTCCGACCCGCTCCCGGGTGTATACGTCCTCCCACACTGGGCGGGATACCCGATCTCCGCTCCGTCCCGCAGCCAAGACTGGGGGTGTCGCATGGAGCGCGTCCGTTTCATTACCCACCAAGGGCAGCAGGTGCTGCTGATCGACCACAGCCACAGCACGCCAGCCGAGATCCTGAAGACCCTGGCCGAAGTCGAGGACCTGGTGAAGACCCAGCCAGAGGCATCGGTCTTGACGCTCTGCGATTTCACCGGCGCGGACATTGACAAGCAAAGCGCCGACCGCATGAAAGTGGTCGCCACCAAGGACCGACCCTATGTGCGGTGCTCTGCCTTCGTGGGCACCGACGACCTTCCCGAGGTGTACTACCGGGCGATGGTCTCGTTCTCCGCGCGCGACTTCCCCTGCTTCAAGAGCCGCGAGGAGGCACTGGACTGGCTGGTCAGCCAGGACAAAAGACAGGCTGCGTCTTAGGCCTTAGCGGGTGCTCTGCCCGGGCTGATCCCCGCTGGCGACGGGGAATCCCTTGTTCTTCCAGTCGGCGCTGAAGCTGGCCGGCAGGTAGAGGACGCGCACCTTGGTAAGCCCCGCTTTCTTCAACTCCGCGAACCCCGGACGGACATTGGGGCAATGTTCCCACGGACAACAGCCGCAATAGATGACCACCGGGCTGTCCTTGGGCAGGAAAGCGACACGGGCACGCAGCTTCTCGATGGCTTCGGAGGGCATGCCGATGAATTCAGCTCCGGGAATATGGGCCTGGCGATAAAGGAACCTCGGACCCAGGTAGAGGACCAGCGGCTTGCCTGCCGACTTCAGTTCTTTGGCCAGTTGTTCGGGCTGGACCAGGTGCGGGCTTCCCGGGGCCAGGTCATCGGCCGGCTTCTGCGCCGCCGCCGGCAGGATCACCGCCAATGCGACGATCAATCCCCAGCAGAGGCGGCCCCAACCTTGCGAACGTCGAACCATCATAAGTTCACCCTCGGGTTGCAGGATGCGAATCCTGAATCTTACTGGGCAAGGTGGTCTGTCGCCAGAGAAGCGAAGGGCCTCTTCAATCCGTCCGGAAGCCGGCGGCCATCGCGCCCTCGCGCTCCCCGACCCACACCACCCGCGCCCGGACCCTGCCCCAGTGATACACCACGCTGACCTCTTGGCCCTCAGAGAGGCTCGGATGCTGATGCCGGATGGCGAAGCCATGTGGGCTCACGTCGAGCAGCTGGCCGCGTACGAGCTCCCCGCCGGAGGCGATCTCGATGAGGAGTTCTCCGCTGGCGGGAGCGCGCAGTTCGCGTCGGGTTGGAGAGTATTTGGTGGTTGCCATAGCCTGGGGCACGAGGCCTGGTCACCAATGTAGATCGCAAGCGCGCCGCGGCCCATCCGGACTTGGATTTTGTTCCGAAATCGGAACAGACCTTGGGGAGCCTCAGTGGGAGTCTCGGCCTTCAGGCCGAGGTCCGTCGCTGTCGTGGAACGATGTGACTTTAGCCCCGGTGAATAGGCCCTGGGCGTACAATTCTCGACACCATAGACGGCCTACGGAGGTGCCCCCATGGCCAAGAGCACACAGTTCATCATCGCGGTGGAGAACCGTCCGGGGACGGTCGCCGAGATCGCGCACGCGCTCGGCGATGCCAAGGTCAACATCCTGGCGCTGTCGGGTCTGGCGCACGGCGCAGGCGGGACGGTGCACGTCATCGTCGACAATGCGAGGCGGGCCAAGACCGCGCTGGACGCGGCACGCTGCCACTACACCCAGGCACCGGTGAACCAGGTCGAGTTACCCAACAAGCCCGGCGCCCTGGCCAAGTACCTGGACGGCGTCGCCAAGAAGGGCGTCAACCTGAACGCGGTGTACGCGACTACCTCGAAGAACGCAAAGAAAGCGACCGTGGTGTTCGTGGAGGAAAAGACAGCGGCTGCGACTTCGTGATCTGCCTGGTCCCACCCTTGGCGATGCCCGCTGTGGGACAGCTTGGCTCTCGGTTGTCCACAATTCGATAGCCGCCGCGGGCACGCGGGATATAATGCGCCCTCACACGGGGACAATGGATGGGGCTGGCTCCGGGAACCAAGTTCGGACCGTACGAGATCGCTGAACCGCTGGGCGCCGGAGGCATGGGCGAGGTGTACCGTGCGCTCGACTCCCGCCTGGACCGCGCGGTCGCGGTCAAGGTCCTGGCCACACATCTTTCGGCCGACCCGGAGCTGCGGCAACGCTTCGACCGCGAGGCACGCGCCATCTCCTCGCTACAGCACCCCAACATCTGCACCCTGTTCGACGTCGGGCACCAGGACGGCGTCGACTTCCTGGTCATGGAGCTGCTGGAAGGCGAAACCCTCGCCGACCGGCTGAAGCGGGGCCCGCTGCCGGTCGAGCAGGCGGTCCGGATCGCCATCGAGGTCGCGGACGCGCTGGAGAAGGCGCACCGCCAGGGCATTGTCCATCGCGACCTGAAGCCGGGCAACGTGATGGTGAGCAAGTCGGGCACCAAGCTGATGGATTTCGGCTTGGCCAAGCCGGCGTCGGCGATGGCGGCAGTGGCGTCCGCCACGGGCTCCGCGGTCACGCCGACGACGCCGACCAGCCCCACTATCGCGGCGCTGGCCGCGCCCACCTCTCCCATCACCGGCCGCGGGCTGGTCGTGGGCACGTTCCAGTACATCGCACCCGAGGTGCTGCAGGGGGGAGAAGCGAGCCCGCGTAGCGATATCTTCGCGCTCGGAGCGGTGCTGTACGAGATGCTCACCGGGCAGCGCGCCTTCGAAGGCAAGTCGCAGTTGAGCGTCGCTTCCGCCATCCTGGAGAAAGAGCCGGCGGCCGTCAGTTCCATCCAGCCGATGACGCCGCCGGCGCTGGAGCAGGTGGTGAAGATCTGCCTGGCCAAGGACCCGGAAGAGCGCTTCCAGACGGCGCACGATCTGAAGCTGCAACTGAAGTGGATCGCGGACGCCTCGACCAGCCAGCTGGCGGCCCCGGCGCAGGTGCGGGCCCGCCGCGCGTTGCAGAAGCGCACGCTGATGATCGCCGCCGCCGTGGGCTGGCTGCTAGCGGCCGCGGCCTTGGCCTTTTTCCTGTCCAGCCGGAGTCAGTTGGAAGAAGCGCGGCGGCCGGTAACGGCCTCGTGGACGGCTCCGACCGGCACGGAATTCGCCTCGGTCGTGGTCGGAGCCCCGGCGCTCTCCCCGGATGGCTCGAAGCTTGCCTTCATGACCGGCACCCTAGCCGAGCCCAAACTGTGGATCCGCGACGTGACCAGCGGAACGGTGCGAGCGATCGAAGGAGTCGAGCAGCCTACGTTTCCCTTCTGGTCGCCCGATGGCAAGTACATCGGGTTCTTCTCGGCGGGGAAGCTGAAGAAGGTGGCGCTGGCCGGCGGCCCGGTACAACTACTGTGCGAGGCCCCCGAAGGACGGGGCGCGGCCTGGAGCCAGAAGGGGGTCATCATCTTCACCCCCAACATCCGCGAGTCTCTCTACAAGGTCGCGGAGGGAGGTGGCACGCCGGAGAAGATCACCGAGGCCAAGCCGGGCTGGACCCACCGCAATCCGTACTTCCTGCCCGACGGTGATCACTATCTCTTCATCTCCCGCGAGGCGGCCGCGGCGACCGGACCGGCAGGCGCCCTGTGGGGTGGCTCGCTCTCCGGAGACAAGCCGCGGCAGATCCTGGAACGTGGGTCCAACGTGCAGTACACCGAGGGATACCTGCTCTATCTGCGCGACACCGTGCTGGTGGCGCAGCGTTTCGATCCCAAGTCGCTGAAGTTCTCGGGCGATGCCATCCCCGTGGCCGAGAAGCTGGACACCTGGAACGCCCGCGATCTGGTGGCGTTCACCGCCGCCCACGGAGCCCTGGTGTACCGCCACGGGGCCTTGCAGAAGAGCCAGCCCATGCTGGTGGATGGTGATGGCAGGGAGTTGGCTAGGCTGGCCGATCCCGGGCTCTATGCGGCGCTGCGCACCTCGCACGACGGCTCGCTCCTGGGCCTGGCGCGCATGGATGCCGACACCGGTCGCGGGGACGTGTGGATCATCGACGTCAAGCGGAACACCATGTCGCGCAGCACGTTTGCCGATGCCGGCAACATCTCCTTCGACTTCTCTCCGGATTCCAAGAGGATCGTGGTCAGTACGATCGCCGGATCCGTCGCCGGGGGAACGTGGATCCAGCCGACCAGCGGTTCCGGGACCAAGGAGACGCTGGAATCACCCTCGACTTGGGGCTTTGTCAGCAGTTGGTCTCCGGATGGTCGCTACCTCTTCTATATCGTGCAGAATAATGCCACCCGCACCGACGTGTACTACCTCGATCTGAACGGAGATAAGAAACTGAGGCCCTTTGTCCAATCGCCGGCCAACGAAACGTTTGCCGTTCTGTCGCCCAACGGCAAGTGGTTGGCATACGCCTCGGATGAGTCCGGCAGGTTCGAGATCTACGTGACCGCGTTCCCGGGTCCAGGAGGCAAGTGGCAGGTTTCCAATGGCGGCGGAGCATTCGCCGCATGGGGTGCGGACGGGAAGCAACTCTATTACGCGGCTGGCGATAAGGTGATGGCTGTCCCCATCCAGAACCTGCAGACTTTCGAATTCGGGAAGCCGGCCGCGCTTCCGCTCCACGCCAACGAATTTGCCGAACTTGGTCCGCCCGCGCCCGGCGGACGCTTCCCCGCCCTGAAGGCGGTAAGCGGGGGCCAGTCCCATCCGCAGGAAGTCGTCTTCAACTGGACGGGCGCATTGAAGAAATAAGAAGCCCGCGCTAGGGTGCGCGGGCTACGTGTGGGACACTTTCTGCGGCCTGACCTCCTCTCCCGGCGTGAGCCGTTCTCATTGACTTCCGTTGAAGCCCAGCAGCGGCGGCGGACGGAACACCGCGCGGTCGCTGACCAGAAAGTTCAAGAGCGAGCACGAAGCGATGGTGACGATGTTCGCTACCAGCGGCCGGAAGCCGGCTTCGCCCACCAGCAGGCGCATCAGGATCACGTTGCCGCCGATGGAGACCAGTCCCGTGGTCGCATTGAACTTCAGCAGGCGCCAGAGAAAGGCGCCGATGCCGCGAGTCCGCCGTTCGCCCCAGGTGTAGTGCTGATGCCAGACAAAGTTATGCACCACCGCGGCCTCGACCGCGAGGGCGGTAGCGATCACGTAGTTCAATCCTCCGTGCGTGAGCACCGCCAGCGACGCGAGTTGCACTGCGATGCCCAGCCCGCCTACGGCGTAGAAGCGGAACGCGCGCCGCCCTGTGGAGACCTCGCTCATCCCAAGCGCTCCTCGCGATAGAGCTGCCGCGCATGACGGATGGCGGACACGACCATGATGCCGAGCATTCCCCCCGCCGCAATCCCTCCCCCGACGTCAAAGAGACGAAGCTGGCGTCCGAACAGGTGCACCCACGGCCGGTACATGAGGGCGATGTTGCCGATGCACAACGCGATGCGGATCTCGGTCGGCCCGAACCTGCCGTACGAGAGCTGGAACTTCCCCAAGGTATACGTAGCGAGGTACACCTCGATGGAGAGCATCAGGAACGCGACCAGCATGGCAATAGCTACCGCCCAGTGCAGGTACCCGGAGATAGCGAGGCCGCCCATGAGGAACGCGGCGCCGAAGGTGTCGATCACGTGGTCGATGTAGAAGCCATAGCGCGGGCGCTGCTGGTTGCGGACGCGGGCGAGCGTGCCGTCCAGGCTGTCGCCGAGCCAGTTGAGTGCGATGAAGACGTTGGTGGCGATCAGCCAGCGCGGGCTGAAGCCGGCCAGCGCATAGGTCACGCCTGCCAGCAACTGGGCCGCGGCGCCGAGCGCGGTCAAGTGGTCGGAGTTGATGCAGGCCGGCATGCGCTCGGCCATCCACACCAGGGCGCGCTTCTCCAGCCTGGCCGTGATCGCCTGCTGCAGCCGGTCAGCGGCCTTGAAGCCGAGCTGCTTGCGGTCCGAGTCGCTGAACTGCGCGGCCGCTCCGCCGCCCAGGTCGGTGTACTCGAAGTGTAGATTTCGCGCGGGCATCGCGTCACCTCGCCGCTGACTGTGACCCAGGCGAACGGGCACGACAATGCACGGCGAGTCAAACGTGGATGGGGGTGGGGTAAACCTACAACATCTGTATTTTCAGTCGGATACAACTGAATCTCATTCGGGGTGGAACACGCTTTCGGCCGAAATTCGTGGCCGAAGCGCAGGTCACAGACCGGCGCTTCGTCAGCTCTGGGTCTTGAGCGGCTGGATCTCTTCGACGTCCACCCAGTTGGTGGGGTACTTCCCGGTATAGCAGGCGGTGCAGTAGGTGGTCTTCTCGCCGTCGCCGCAGGCTTTCTTGAGGCCGTCGAGGGAGAGGTAGGCGAGGGAGTCGGCGCCGATGTAGTCGCGGATCTCCTCGATGCTCTTGTTGGCGGCGATGAGCTGCTTCTTGTTGGGCGTATCCACGCCATAGAAGCAGGGTGAGATGGTGGGCGGGCAGGAGATGCGCATGTGCACCTCGCTGGCGCCGGCGTTGCGCAGCATGCGCACCAGCTTGCGACTGGTGGTGCCGCGGACGATGGAATCGTCGATCAACACCACCCGCTTGCCGTTCAGGATGGCGCGCACCGGGTTCAGCTTGAGGCGGACGCCGAAGTCGCGCACTCGCTGCTCCGGCTCGATGAAGGTGCGCCCGACGTAGTGGTTGCGGATCAGTCCGAAGCGGAAGGGAATGCCGCTCTCGGCCGAGTAGCCCATGGCGGCGGTGACGCCGGAATCGGGCACGGGGACGACGATGTCGGCGTCGGCGGGGGCTTCGCGGGCCAGTTCGCGGCCCAGGGCCTCCCGGCTCTCCTGCACCGGGCGCTCGAAGATGACGGAGTCGGGGCGGGAAAAGTACACGTGCTCGAAGATGCAGGAGGACTGCGGCATCTGCGGCGAGTAGAAGCGGGAGTACATGCCCTCAGGGCCGACCACCAGCATCTCGCCAGGCTTGACGTCGCGCTCGAAGCTGGCGCCGATGAGGTCGAAGGCGTTGGTCTCGGAGGCGAAGACGATGGTGTCGTCGCGCTGGCCGCCGGGGTTGCGGATGCGTCCCATGGAGAGCGGGCGGAAGCCGCGGGGGTCGCGTACGGCGAAGACCCGGTCGCGGGTCATGATGACCAGAGAGAAGGCGCCCTCGATGCGGCGCAGCGAGTCGGCGATGGCCTCGGGCAGCGTCTCTTCCTTGGATTGCGCGATCAGGTGGACGATGACCTCGGTGTCGCTGGTGGTCTGGAAGATGGAACCGGCTTTCTCCAGCTTGGAGCGGATCTCGTGGGCGTTGACCAGGTTGCCGTTGTGGGCCAGGGCGATCAGCCCCTTGTTGCAGTCCACCATGATGGGCTGGGCGTTCTGCAGGGCGGAGTCGCCAGTGGTGGAGTAGCGGGTGTGGCCGATGGCGCTGCTGCCCTTCAGCTTCTCCAGCACGGGCTCGATGAAGATGTCGGCCACCAGGCCCATGGCCTTGTGCTGGTACATGGTGACGCCGTCCGAGGACACGATGCCGGCCGACTCCTGCCCGCGATGTTGCAACGCGTGCAAGCCGAGATAAGCGAGCGTGGACGCCTCGGGGTTGGCATACACCGCCACCACCCCGCACTCCTCACGCAACTTGTCGAAGGGCACGATCATCGTGTCTTCCTATGCGGAAACACTCACTTTCTCCGCCTCAGTCGTCGGTTCCGGAACTGCCTCTCCGTGGGCGCGCAAACTTTCGATATGGAGCTCAATAGCCTCCCGAATCAGCTTCTTCACCCTAGGCAAGGTCTTCCCTACTGCCACGCACCCAGGCAGATCGGGCACATAGGCACCGTACCCAGTGTTGCCCTTCTCGAAAATCACCGTGTACTTCATTTCTTGAGCCCCGCCTGTTTGAAGATGCTGTTGAGCGTGCCCTTGGGCACCTCATCTCCGGGATGACCCGCAACCGTCACAGTACCCGGCTTCACGCTGTGACGAAATTGCCGATGGCTCCCTCTGGTTCTCTCGTGATACCAACCGTCCTCTTCCAAACGGCGAATAACGTCGCGGACCTTCAACGGTCAGCTCCGTTCCAGCACCGATGGCACTAACTCTTCCGCCGTCTCGACGTGCAGGGCCCGCTCCAGGGCGTGCTCCCAAACGTCCTTCAACTCCGACACGGCCGCCGACACGACTGGCTGGCCGTTGACGCTCACCACAAAATTTTCAGGTACGGTTTGACCCAGTAGATCCGCTGCTACGCCGTATTTTAGCGCTACTTCTTGGATTCGCCCCACATTATTCGGGTCGCATGAAATCAGGATACGGCTGGCATCTTCACCGAAAATGGTGCACTCGGTGGGCAGCTCGTCGGACCTTACCTCGACCTGGACCCCGACGTTCCGGGGAAAAGCCGACTCGGCCAGGGCGACCGCCAGACCGCCCTCGGAGCAATCGTGGGCCGACGCCACCAGTTCCTGCGCAATCAGCTCGAGGATGCACTTCTGCAGCGCCGCCTCCTTCTCGAGCTCAAGCGACGGCGGGAAGCCCCACACCGCGCCCAGCACTTCCTTGGCGTACTCAGAGGAGCCGAACTCGGCCTCAGCGTCAGTGACGTCGCCGGGCTCGGAGCCGCGCAACAGGATGAGGGCGTCGCCGGGGGCACGGAACTCGTAACTGGCCACCTTGTCGAGGTCCTCAATCACTCCCACGACGCCGACGGTGGGTGTCGGGTAGATGCCTTCTCCCAGGGTCTCGTTGTAGAAGCTGACGTTGCCGCCGGTGATGGGGGTTTCCAACTCCTCGCAGGCGCGGGTCATGCCGTCCACCACCTGGGAGAACTGCCACATGATCTCCGGCTTCTCGGGATTGCCGAAGTTGAGGCAATTGGTGGCGGCGACCGGAGTGGCGCCGGTGCAGGCGACGTTGCGCGCGGCCTCGGCGACCGCGTGCTCAGCCCCGAGCCTGGGATCGAGCCAGCACCAGCGGCCGTTGCCGTCGAGCGCCATGGCCAGCCCGCGCGCCGTGCCCTTCACTCGCACCACGCCGGCCTCGCGCCCCGGGCCTTCGACGGTGTTGGTCTGGACCATGGAGTCGTACTGCTCGAAGATCCAGCGCTTGTCGCAGATGTTGGGCGAAGCCAGCAGGCGCTTGAACTCGGCGGTGAGGTCCTGCCTGACGCCCAGTCGGATGTGCTCCGGCTTCTCGCGGGCGACCTTGGGCTCGAAGCGCTTCATGGGGCGTTTGTAGAGCGGGGCATCGTCGGTGAGCGCCTGGTTGGGGATCTCGGCGACCACCTTGCCGTGCTGCAGCACCCGCATCTTGCCTTCGTTGATGACCCTGCCGATGACCACGGCGTCGAGGCCCCACTTGGCGAAGACGCGCAGGACCTCGCCTTCGCGCCCACGGTCAGCGACCAGCAGCATGCGCTCCTGCGATTCGCTGAGCATGATCTCGTAAGGAGTCATGCCGGTCTCGCGCTGGGGCACGTTGTCAAGCTCGATCTCCAGGCCGACGCCGCCGCGACCGCCCATCTCGCAGGTGGAACAGGTCAGCCCGGCCGCGCCCATGTCCTGGATGCCGACCACCGCCCCGGTCTGCATG
Source organism: Terriglobales bacterium (assembly GCA_035543055.1). Classification (NCBI taxonomy): domain Bacteria; kingdom Pseudomonadati; phylum Acidobacteriota; class Terriglobia; order Terriglobales; species Terriglobales bacterium. Next base: position 13,135 of record DATKKJ010000075.1, read on the forward strand.
GCTTCCAGGCAGGCTTCGAGCAGGAGCTTCTCAAGAAAGGGGTCGCCGACCTGCACGTTGGGGCGCTTGGCCTCGGACTCCTCGCTGAACTCCTCGCTGGCCATGGTGGCGCCGTGGATGCCGTCGCGCCCGGTCTTGGCGCCGACGTAGATCACCGGGTTCCCCTCCCCGGCTGCCCGGGCATAGAAGATCTGGTCGCGGCGGACGATGCCGAGGGCGAAGGCATTCACCAGCGGATTCTGCGAGTAGCAGGGCTCGAACTTGGTCTCGCCGCCCAGGTTGGGCACGCCGAAACAATTCCCGTAGCTGGCGATGCCGCTGACCACGCCTTCGAGGATAGAGTGATTGCGGTGGATGGCCGCCTGGTCGGGTTCCCCATTTCTTTGCGTGATCGGTCCGAAGCGCAGCGAATCCATCACCGCGATGGGCCGCGCGCCCATGGTGAAGATGTCGCGCAGGATGCCGCCGACACCGGTGGCCGCGCCCTGGAAGGGCTCAATGAACGAGGGATGGTTGTGGCTCTCGATCTTGAAGGCACAGGCCCAGCCATCGCCGATGTCGATGATGCCGGCATTCTCCCCTGGCCCCTGCACCACGCGGCGTGAGCGGGTGGGCAGGCGCTTCAGGTGGACGCGCGACGACTTGTAGGAGCAGTGCTCGCTCCACATCACGCTGAAGATGCCGAGCTCTGTGAGCCTGGGCTCGCGGCCCAGCCATTTCAGGATCTTCTGGTATTCGTCCGGGGTGATGCCGTGTTCTTGAACGACTTCAGGAGTGATAGCAGCAGCTTGGTTGTCCATGAGGGAAATCCTATTTTCGCACAGATGCGCGAGCATTTTGCCGGTGGGCGCCTCAATTCACCGTCTCACCGGCTTCATCCTCCGTCCAGGTAGCCCCGCATTCGTCGCAGCGCCATTCGCGCTTATGGGAGGCCACGGTCTGCTCGCCGGCGACGAACACGCCCACCCAGGGGCGCCAGTGTTTGCCGTCGTGATAATGCAGGTCCATGGAGCCGCAGGAGGGGCACTCGGGTTCCTCGAGGAGATCGTCGAACTCCTCGTCGTCCGTGGCGCCGGTCAGGATCTGGGTCGCGGTCTCGGCGTCTTCCTCGTGCACCTGGAGGTGGACATCGTCGGAGGCCCTGGCGCGGAAGCCGTCCATACCGGGGGAGTCCGCAGTACGGCCCGCGGGGCGGGGATCGGGCGCCGTGGAGAGCACGCAATGGATGCCGGCAGCGTCCAACTTGCTCTTGGCCACCACCGCGTCGGACATCTCGCGGTAGGTGGCGACCGTGACTAGATGCTCGCCCACGAGGCATTGATAGTGGGCGCGGGTCTGGAAGTCAAGGACACAGGAGGCAGGGTGCAGGAGGCAGGCTGATCCCTGCGTCCTGCATCCTGCATCCGCCCTCCTTTACACTAGCGGCGATGAAATCCGTCATTGTGGGCACGGCGGGGCATATCGACCACGGGAAAACCGCTCTGGTCAAAGCCCTGACCGGGATCGATGCCGACCGCCTGGAAGAGGAGAAGCGGCGCGGCATCACCATCGATATCGGCTTCGCCCACCTGGAGCTGCCCGCGCCCGGCGGCGAGACCCTGAAGATCGGATTCGTGGACGTCCCCGGACACGAGCGCTTCGTGCGCAACATGCTGGCGGGCGTGGGCGGCATCGATGTCGTGATCCTGGTCATCGCCGCCGACGAAGGAGTGAAGCCGCAGACCCGCGAGCACTTCGACATCTGCCGGCTGCTGCAGGTGCGGCGCGGGCTGACGGTGCTCAACAAGTCCGACCTGGTGGACCGCGACACGCTGGAAGTGGTGCGGCTCGAGGTCGAGGAATTCGTCCGCGGCTCGTTCCTGGAAGGCGCGCCCATCGTGCCCGTCAGCTCGATCAAGGGCGACGGGCTGGACGAGCTGAAGCGCGAGCTGGCGAAGATCGCCGCCGAGGTCCCGGCCAGGGATTCCAGCGCGCTGTTCCGCCTGCCCATCGACCGGGTCTTCACCATGAAAGGCTTCGGGACGGTGATCACCGGCACCCTGATCTCCGGCACGGTGAAGAAGGAAGAAGACGTGGAAGTATTCCCGGCAGCACGCCGCATCCGGGTGCGCGGCGTGCAAGTGCACGGTCAGACGGCGGACAAGGCGGTCGCCGGGCAGCGCACCGCCTTGAATCTGGCCGGGGTCTCGACCGAGGAATTGTCGCGCGGCATGATTCTGGCTGCGCCCGGTCTGTTCCGCACGACGAAGCGGGTGGATGTCTCGCTCTCGTTGCTGCCCTCGGCCAAGCCACTCAAAGACCGGGCCCGCGTCCACTTTCATTCCTACACGGCTGAGACCATCGCCGAAGTCGTGCTGTACGGCGAGAAACTACTCGCGCCCGGCAAGGAAGGCTTGGCGCAGCTGCGGCTCAGCGAACCGCTGCTGCTGTTGCCGGAAGACCGCTTCATCCTGCGCCAGTTCTCGCCGGTGGTGACCATCGGGGGCGGGGTGGTAATCGCAAATTCGCCGCCGACTAAGGTGCGATCGAGCGATGCCGGTTACTGGGACGCCATTGCGCTACTCGCGGCCTCGGACAAAGAGCGGCAACTGCGGGCGAGAGTCACCCTCCGCGGTCACGAAGGACTTCGGCTGCAAGAGGCGGTCGCGCAGACGGGATGGCTGCCATCGACAGTGAAGGCTGTGGCCGGCAGAATCCCTGAAATCGTGATCGTCGGTCAGGTGCTCATTCTGCAGATGGCTCTCGACTTGGTCAGGAAGGAAATCTGTACGGTGCTTGATTCCTTCCATAAGAGCAACCGCCTCGCATCAGGCATGAATCGAGAAGAGCTGCGCCAGCATTTCTCCGATGTCCCTCCAGAAATATTCGAAGACGCACTCGCGTTCCACGTTCGGGCAGGGCGGGTTGAGACTGTAGAAGATGCGGTTCGGCTAGCGGGTCGGGACGTCGCGATGACAGCCGATGAGGAGCAGGCCAGACGGACTATAGAGGATGCCTTCAAAGTCGCCGGCCTTCGCGTCCCCTTGCTGAAGGACGTCCTAGAGTCGGTGAAGGTCGATGCGGCGCGGGCGCAGAAGATCGTCACCCTGCTGCTGCGCGACAAGGTGCTGGTGAAGATCTCCGAAGACCTCGTCTTCCATCACACCGCGCTGGAGCAGCTCAAGCGCGAGGTGGCGCAGCGGAAGGCCAAGTCGCCCAAGATCGACGTCGGACAATTCAAGGAGATGATCGGCCTGACCCGCAAGTACGCGGTCCCGCTGCTGGAGTGGCTGGATCGTGAGCGGGTGACGCGGCGCGTCGGGGATGAGCGCGTCATCCTCTAGGGGCGGATCATCCGGGTCGAGGGCGTGGCGCTCGAAAAGCTCGCCAACGAGAAGATTGCGCATTGAAGATCAAGATCATCGGCGCGGGGCTGGCGGGGACGGAGGCGGCGTGGGAGCTCGCGCGTCGCGGCGTCGCGGTCGAGCTGTACGAGATGCGCCCGGTCCGCACCACCCCGGCGCACCAGAGCGCCGATTTCGCCGAGCTGGTCTGCTCCAACTCGCTCAAGTCCGACAGCGCGGACACCGCGCCCTGGCTCCTGAAGGAAGAGATGCGGCGCGCCGGGTCGTTGTTGATGAAGATCGCGCGGCAGGCCGCGGTCCCGGCCGGTCACGCGCTGGCGGTGGACCGGGCGGAATTCGCGCGGCGGGTGACGCAGGCCGTCGAGCGTCAGCCGCTGATCACGGTGCGTCGCGAAGAGGTCAGCTGCGTGGATGAGGAGAACGACCTCAGTATCATCGCCACTGGCCCGCTCACCTCGGATGCCCTGGCGGCGGAGATCGCGCGGCTCTCCGGCACCGGGCAACTCTTCTTCTACGACTCCATCAGTCCGATCGTCGAAGCCGATTCCATCGACCGCTCGAAGGTCTACTTGGCGGCGCGCTACGGCAAGGGGACCGCCGACTACATCAATTGCCCGTTCACCAAGGCAGAATACGACCGCTTCTACGATGCGCTGGTGTCGGCGGAGCCGGTCGAAGCCAAGGAATGGGAGAAGCTGAACTACTTCGAGAGCTGCCTGCCCATCGAGGAGCTTGCGCGGCGCGGGCGCGATACGTTGCGCTTCGGCCCGATGAAGCCGGTGGGCCTGCGCGATCCGCGCACCGGGACGCAGGCGTATGCAGTGGTGCAGTTGCGCCAGGAGAACCTGCGCCATGATTCTTACAACCTGGTCGGGTTTCAGAACCACATGAAGTGGGGCGACCAGGCGCGCGTGCTGCGGCTCATCCCCGGCCTGGAGAACGCGAGGTTCCTGCGCTACGGGCAGATCCATCGCAACACCTACATCAACGCGCCCAGGTTGCTGACGGGGACGTTGCAGATGAAGCAGCATCCGCGGGTGCTGTTCGCCGGACAGATATCGGGGGTCGAGGGATACGTGGAGTCGATCGCGACCGGGATGCTGGCGGGCGTGTACGCAGCGGCGATCGCGTCAGGTGCAGAGCCCGTCCCCGTACCACGGGAGACCGCGCTGGGATCCCTGGTGCACTACATCACCCACGCCGACGCCGACAACTTTCAGCCCGCGAACATCACCTTCGACTTGCTGCCGGCGGTGGACGAAGAAACGCGTCGCCGTGTCCGCGACAAAAAGTTGCGGCGCAAGCTGGTGTGCGAGCGAGCGCTGGTTGCATTGGCGGCATGGCTGCAACGCGTTAACGAGCCACAACCCACACCGGCGTCATCCTGAGCGGCTTTAGCCGCGAAGGATCTCGCGTGCAGCAAGAGCCACTACAGGTGCACGCGAGATCCTTCGGGCCTGAAGGCCCTCAGGATGACGCCACCATGATTTGGCTGGCGGCTGACGACTACCTCGCCCGGTTCTTGATCCAGATCGGAGTTCCCACAAACCCGAAGGCGCGGCGGATCTGGTTTTCCAGAAACCGTTCGTAGGAGAAGTGCAGCTTCACCGGGCGGTCGGTGAACAGGATGAAGGTGGGCGGCGCCACCGCTGCCTGGGTCATGTAGTAGATCTTCACCCGCTTCGAGACCGGCACCGAGGCCCGCTCGAAGTCCACGTGTTTGAGAAAGCGGTTCATCTCGCCGGTGGGGATGCGCTTGCGCCTCTCTTTCGCCACGAGTTCCACGCTCTCGAAGACCTTGTCCACGTTCTTGCCTGACACGGCGGAGATGAAGAGCATGGGCGCGTAGCCCAGGAACTTGAGCTGGTCGCGGGCATCCTGTTCGAACTTGGCGCGGTCCACCGGCTTCTTGCCCTCCTCGCGCTTGCCGATCACCAGGTCCCACTTGTTGATGACGATGACCACCGAGCGCCCGCTCTCGTGCGCGTAGCCGGCGATGTTGGCGTCGAGCGCGGTGACGCCCTCGGTGGCATCGATGAGCAAAATGGCGACATCGGCGGCCTCCAGGTGCTTGCGCGCCATCACCACCGAGAGCTTTTCCGCCATCAGCTTGGTCTTGCCTTTGCGCCGGATGCCGGCAGTGTCAATGAAGCGATAAACGTGCCCGTCGCGGCGAACCATCTCGTCCACGGCATCGCGCGTGGTGCCGGCGATGGGTGAGACGATGGCGCGCACCGTTCCCGTGAGCTGGTTCAGCAGCGTGCTCTTGCCCACGTTCGGCCGGCCGATGATCGCCACCTTGATCTCTGCTTGCTTTTGCTCCTCCTGCGTGTCCTCCGTGTCCTCTGTGGTTGGCTCTTCTCTTGGCAGCACCTCGAAGACCGCGTCCAGCAGCTCCGGGATCCCTCGCCCGCTCTCCGCCGCGACCGGGAAGACGTTCTCGATGCCGATCTGGCGGAAATTCTCGGCCTCAGCCTCCTGCTTGTCGGAATCGACCTTGTTGACCGCGAGGAAGAGCGGCTTGCCCAGGCGCATCAGCAGGCGCGAGAGCTCGAAATCGGGCGCCGCCAGCTCGGTGCGGGCGTCCACCACCATCACGATGGCGTCCGCCTCTTCCAGCGCCACTCGTGCCTGGCGGAAGATCTCCGAGGGGATGTGCTCCTTGTCCTCGGGAATGATGCCGCCGGTGTCGATGACGCGCGCGTAGCGTCCGCCCCATTCGAGCTGGCCGTAGAGGCGGTCGCGGGTGATGCCGGGCTCGTCGCCGACGATGGCCCGCCGCCGCCCGATCAGCCGGTTGAAAAGCGTGGACTTGCCCACGTTCGGCCGGCCGACGATGGCGATGGTAGGGAACTTCGACTTCGTTTCCACACCGAAATGTGTGCGTGTTGGCACTATTCCTGCAGAACCTTGCCTTCCTTGACAAGACTTATGACGTAGTCGAAATCGCGGTCGTGGGTTTCTCTATCTGCACGCCTAAGCCAGAAGTCGGGCCGAAGTGGTAGCGGACGATGGTCTCGATACCTAAGCAACCAGGGCAGGACCCGCTTACCGCGCTGAGTGAGATTGATTGTGAGCTCCTCGTGGTTGTGTTCGCCGATGTAATAGTCCAGCAGAATTACGACCGCCTGATCGCCAGCTGCGCTGTTGTCTTTCATTGCTCTTTCGAGCAAGGGCTCCGACTTTACCCACCCGGCATCAGTGTCGTCCCATACGATGAGGACCGGCTCGACGAGAGCAGCTGTGTCGCTGCCCACTTGCCTATGTGCGATCACCGTGGTGACAATCGCTGCTACAGCCACCGCAATCAGCAAAAGACCGGCGATTTCGCCCACCCTTTTCATCGGAAAACTCGTCCCGCAGCTATTATAAGGACACACCGTGTCCGCCTCGCCGCAGCCCGCGACTTCGACCCAAAGCTCGCTCTACGCCTTCTTCGGCCCGGGCGGGGTGCTGTCGCGCACCCATCCGGCATACGAGTTCCGGCGCGGGCAGCTGCAGATGGCGGAAGCGGTCGAGCAGGCGCTGGCCGACAAGCGTCACTTGATCGTCGAGGCCGGCACCGGGACCGGTAAGACCCTGGCTTACCTGCTGCCGGTGCTGCGCTCGGGCAAGCGCGTCATCATCTCCACCGGCACCAAGACCCTGCAAGAGCAGCTCTTCTACAAGGACGTTCCTTTCCTCGAGCGCGCGCTGTTCCCCAACGGCGAGGGCAAGCTCAACGTCTGCTACATGAAGGGGCGCAACAACTATCTCTGCCGGCAGAAGGTCTATGACCTCAAGACCGCTCCCATCCTGAACGGGCTCGACGAGGTGGAGCACTTCCGCATTATCGAGGAGTGGGAGAAGACCACCGAGAACGGCGACCGCGCCGAACTCGGCCAGATCCCCGAGTCGAGCCTGCTTTGGCACAAACTGGACGCGCGCATCGAGGCCTGCACCAGCCAGAAGTGCCCGCAATGGGAGCGCTGCTTCATCACTGAGATGCGGCGGCGGGCGTGGGAGTCGGACATCGTCATCATCAACCACCACCTCTTCTTCGCCGACCTCGCCATCAAACAGGCCGCGGAGGGCGGCGATGGGGGCGTGCTGCCGGATTTTGCCGCCGTCATCTTCGACGAAGCCCATGAGCTGGAGGACGTGGCCTCGAGCTACTTCGGGGTGAGCGTCTCCGACCTGCGCTTCGGCGAGCTGGTGCGCGACCTGGAGCGCACGCTGCGCCCCAAGGGCGTGCTCAGCACCACCTTGCAGGGCGCGGCAGCAAGCCTGCGGGAGCGGGCGCAGTTCTTCTTCGCCCTGATCCCCGCGGGCGAGGGCCGCTTCGCCTTCGAGAACCGCCGCGAATTCTTGGAAGAGAATGGCGAAGAGTATCTCGGGCTGATGAACGCCATCACCCGGCTCGCAACCGGACTGCAAGCCATCAAGGAGAAACCTGAAGAGGTTCACACCTTCATCCGTCGCTGCGAGGAATTGAAGATGCAGCTCGGCTTTGTGATGGAGGAGGAGAACCGCAACACCGTCTTCTGGATCGAGCGCCGGGGCGAGAAGCGGCGCGGGCGTTCGCATGTCTTCCTGCAGGCCACGCCGATCGACGTGTCCGGGATCCTGAAGCAGACGCTGTTCGAGAATGTCGAGACCGCGGTGCTGACTTCGGCGACGCTGGCGGTCTCCGGCGGCTACGAGTACATCCGCCAGCGGCTCGGAGTGCAGCACGCCCGCGAGCTGGTGGTGCCGTCGCACTTCGACTACGCCAACCAGGCGATCCTGTACGTACCACCCAACCTCCCCGATCCGCGCACGCCCGAGTTCACCTACCGCGCCGCCGAGACCATTCGGCGGCTGCTGGAGATCACGCAGGGGCGCGCCTTTTGCCTGTTCACCAGCTACAACCAGATGCACGAGATCTTCAACCGGCTGGAGGGCGAGCTCGAGTACCCGATGCTGCTGCAAGGCACCGCGCCCAAGAACGCGCTGCTGGAGGAGTTCCGCCTGACGCCCAATGCGGTGCTGTTCGCGACCGCGTCGTTCTGGCAGGGCGTGGACGTGCAGGGCGAGCAGCTCAGTTGCGTCATCATCGACCGCCTGCCCTTCGCCGTGCCGTCTGACCCGGTGGTCGCGGCGCGGGTGCGGGCCATCGACGAGGACGGCGGCAACGCCTTCTTCCAGTACCAGGTGCCGTCCGCGGTCATCACCCTGAAGCAGGGTTTTGGCCGGCTGATCCGCTCGCTGCACGACCGCGGCCTGCTCTGCCTGCTCGACAACCGCATCCTGAAGAAGCAGTACGGGCGGGTATTCTTGGAGAGCCTGCCGCCCTACCGGCAGACGACGGATGTCGCCGACGTGGAGCGCTTCTTCGGGGTTCGGTGATGATTGCGACGGTGGCAAGAAGCCTCGCGTTGGGGGTTGCTGCGGTCGTGTGCCTGTTCCTGGCTGTTCTCGGGTTCGTTGTTATCGCGGGTTGGCTCGGCACCCGCCGATATCACGGCGAAGGTGCCGTTGGATGGGACCCGGTGTCAATGGTCGCGAATTGGACGGGGGTTTCTCCGCAAGTAGCGATGAAGATCATCGTCGCAACTCCTTTTGTGGTGTTCGGCAGTGCATTCATATTCGGCCTCATCTTCTTCGCCCGTTCCCATTAACGAAACCGGCATTTTCCCTGCCTCGCGCTACAATAGTGCGTTCCGTCCGCCCCGCCGTGCTCTCCTGACGGCTGAGCGCTGACGGCTGAAGGCCATGTTCCAAGTCACCGTCGAAGACACGTTCGCCGCCGGCCACTTCCTGCGCAATTACAAGGGGAAGTGCGAGAACCCGCACGGCCACAACTACAAGGTGCGCGTCACCCTGGAGGGCCAGGACCTGGACAAGGCCGGCCTGTTGCTCGACTTCAAGGACCTGAAGGACGTGATGAAGCACGTCATCGAGCGGCTCGACCACCAGATGATCAACGACATCGAGCCCTTCACCGTCCTGAATCCCTCGGCCGAGAACCTGGCGAAATACTTCTACGACGAGACCAACGCCAGGCTGAAGGTGACCACCAACGGGCGGGTGCGCGTGCGCGACGTAACCGTCTTCGAGACGGACACGACCACGGCAACGTATTTTGAGTAGCCAGGAGCCGGTAGTCCGGAGTCAGCGCCTCATGTTCTTGCTGACGACCGACGACCGACGGCCGACGACCTGATGCAGATCACCGAGATCTACAAGTCGATCCAGGGCGAATCCAGCTTCGCGGGGATGCCGTGCGTGTTCGTCCGGCTCACCATCTGCAACCTGCGCTGCACCTGGTGCGACTCCGAGTTCACCTTCACCGGCGGCAAGAAGATGACGGCGGAAGAGGTCGAGGCCGAGGTGCGGAGACTCGCGCCCGCGGGCGGGCTGGTCGAGATCACCGGCGGCGAACCCATGCTGCAGGACAAGGAAGTGGTTCCGTTCATGCAGCGCCTGCTCGATCTCGGCTACAAGGTGCTGCTGGAGACCAGCGGCGAGCGGCCGCTGGCCGAGGTCCCCGCCAGCGTCGTCAAGATCATGGACGTGAAGTGCCCCGGCTCGGGGGAGGGCGCTTCCTTCCGCATGGACAACCTGGACGCGCTCATGCCGCGCGACGAGGTGAAGTTCGTCATCGCCGACCGGCGCGATTATGAGTTCGCCCGCGACTTCGTGGACAAGCACGGGCTTACCGGGCGGGTCGGCAACGTCATCTTCTCTCCCGCGTTCAAGAAGGATGCTGCCGGGGCGCGGGATGCCGCGCAATGCATGCTCGATCCCCGGGAGCTCGCGGGCTGGATCCTGGCGGACGACCTCGATGTCCGGCTCGGACTGCAGATGCACAAGTTCATCTGGCAGCCGGAAACCCGCGGAGTCTAGGGTGGGCGGTCCTTCAGGCCGGAAACGACATCTAAATAGGTAGCGACCGAGATGACAATCGGCGAGCGGCGACGGGCCGTGGTCTTGATGAGCGGAGGCATGGACTCCTGCGTCTGTGGCGCCCTGGCCGCGCGCGATTACGATGCCGCCGCGGTGCACGTCAGCTACGGCCAGCGGACCGAAGCCCGGGAGCGGCAAGCGTTCGAGGGCGTCTGCGACCGGCTCGGCATCCGCGACCGGCTGCTGGTGCGCAATGAAGCCCTGCGGGCCATCGGAGGATCGGCACTGACAGACGCGAGGATCGCCGTGCCCGAGGCCGGGACCCAGGCCGGGCGCAACATCCCGGTCACCTATGTCCCGTTCCGCAACGCCCACCTGCTGGCGGTGGCGGTGAGCTGGGCAGAAGTGTTGGCCGCCGACAAGGTGTTCATCGGCGCCGTGGAGCAGGACAGCTCCGGATACCCGGATTGCCGGCCGGAGTTCTACCGCGCGTACAACGAAGTGGTGCGCGCCGGGACCCGGGAGGGGAAGATCTACATCGTGGCCCCGCTGATCGGCATGCGCAAATCGCAGATCGTGCGGCTCGGTGTGGAACTGCAAGCTCCGTTCGATTTAACATGGAGTTGCTATAGCCGCGAGGACGCCGCTTGCGGGGTCTGTGACAGTTGCGTGTTGCGCTTGCGGGCTTTCGAGGCCGCGGGCGTCCCGGATCCCATCGCGTACGCCCCCGGCCGCACTTCTACGACGCATTCATAGCCCTGGAGGGCTTGCATCCATGACAAAACGTATGTTGATTGCGCTGCTCGCTGCCGCCGTCTCGCTCAGCGCGGTCTCGGCGCTGGCCCAGGCAAACTCCGGAGAGGTGAAGGGAAAAGTGATAGACGATAAGGGCAAACCCCTCGCCTCCGGCACGATCCGCATGACCGGCCCCGATGGGAAGAAGATCGAAGTCCACGTCAAGGACGGCGAGTGGGTGAAGACCGGGCTTCCCGTGGGCAGATACAAGGTCGAGCTGGTGGTCGCTCGCGAGCTGCGCTGGCAGGGCGAAGGTGACGTGCTGGCCGGACAGACCGTCCAGATGAATATTGACCTCGCCGCCGGCGCTGCGATGTCCAAACTGAGCCCGGAGGAGCAGAAGAAGATCCAGCAGGCGGAGGAGGAGAAGAGGAAGAAGGTCGAGGCGGAGCGGTCCAAGATCAAGAACCTGAATGCCATGCTGGCGCAAGGCAAGGAGATGGTGGATGCCGGCAACTTCGACGGCGCCATCGGGATCTATCAGGACGCCGTGAAGGCCGATCCCTCCCGCGACCTGCTTTGGGCGAACCTGGGCGGGGCCTACATGGGTAAGGCGAAGAAGACCACCGACAGCGCCGAGAAGAAACAAGTCGCTCAGCAAGGCGCCGATGCGCTGAAGAAGGCAGTCGAGATCAAGCCTTCCGACGCCGCCTACCACAACAATCTCGCTCAGGCCTACAACCTGCAGGGCGATCTTGAAAGCGCCATCAAGGAGTACCAGCAGGCGGCGCAAATCGACCCCCTCAATGCCGGCCAGTACTACTTCAACCTCGGGGCGGTGTACACGAATGCGGGCAAGGTGGACGAGGCCCTTGCGGCGTTCGAGAAGACCATCGCTGCCGACCCGAACAACGCCCCGGCCTATTACTGGAAGGGCGTCAATCTGCTGGCCAAGGCCACCATCGACCCCAAGACCAACAAGATGTTGACGCCTCCGGGAACGGCCGAAGCCTTCAATAAGTATCTGGAGCTGGCGCCGGACGGCCAGCTGGCGCAGCCGGCGAAAGACATGCTCACGTCCATTGGGGCTTCGGTGGAAACCAGCTACAAGAAGACGGGCACTAAGAAGAAGTGATCTCCTGCCCATGAGCCTTGCGGGCGGCCTCGGCCGCCCGCTTTGCTTTGCCGGCGACTGGCGACTGCCGACGGACGGCTGCTATCCTTCCCGCCATGTCGTCTCCCGTCCAACCCGGCCGGGTGCTTCCCTTCGCCGACGCCCGTCATGCGGTGGAACGGCACGCCCGTGCCCTTCAAGTATCCGACACCGAGGCTTTGCCGCTGGTGAATGCGGCGGGCCGGGTATTGGCCGAGGCCATCACCGCCGATCGTGACCTGCCTCCCTTCCCCCGGGCCACGCGCGACGGCTTTGCCGTCCGCTCGCAGGATGTGGCCAAGGTCCCGGCGCGGCTCCGGATCGTGGCCGAGATCAAAGCCGGCGACAGTGCGGGCCACGCCATCGCCGCCGGCGAGTGCGCCGAGATCATGACCGGCGCCCCAGCCCCGCCCGGCGCCGATGCGGTGGTCATGGTGGAGTACACGTCCCGTTCCGGCGACATGGCGGAGCTCCAGCGGAGCGCCGAGCCGGGCCAGAACATCGTTCCCGCGGGCAGCGAAGCGAAGGCCGGAGCGGAGTTGGTTGCCGCGGGCACCCGCATCCGCTATCCGCAGGTTGCGGTGGCGTCGGCGGTGGGGAAATCTTGGCTGACCGTGTACAAGCGACCGCGGGTCGCCGTGCTTTCCACCGGGGATGAGGTCGTGGCCATCGGCCGGGCCCCCGGACCGGCACAGATCCGCAACTCCAATTCCTACTCACTCTCGGCACAACTGGAGGAAGCCGGGGCGATCCCGGAACGGCTGCCGATCGCGCCCGATGTGGCCGCCCGCCTGCGCGAACTCATCGCCGAAGGCCTGCGCACCGACCTGCTGCTGATGACCGGCGGCGTCTCCATGGGCAAGTACGACCTGGTGGAGCAGGTGCTGGCCGAGTTCGGCGCCGAGTTCATCTTTACCGGCGCGGAGATCCAGCCCGGACGGCCGGTGGTCTTCGGGCGCGCCGGCAAGACCTACTTCTTCGGGCTGCCGGGCAATCCGATCTCCACCATGGTGACCTTCGACCTGTTCGTCCGCCCGCTGCTTGACGCGCTGTCCGGGGCGCCCCCGGCTCCCCTGTTCTTCCTGCAGGCGAGGTTGAAGTCCGAGGTCAGGACCAAGACCGGCCTCACCCGCTTCCTGCCCGCCCTGCTCACTGGCGAGTTCGAGGGCGCGGAGGTGGAGGCGGTACACTGGCAGGGCTCGGGGGACATCGCGGCCAACGCCCGCGCCAACTGTTACCTTGTAGTGCCGCCCGACCGCGAGCACCTCGCTGCCGGCGAGATGGTCAGCATCCTTCCGCGATAGAGACGCCCTGACAGGAGTCTCTACACCAACTCTTCCCTGCTACACTGCGTTCGTGGACGCAGAGGACCAACTTGGGCTCAGCTTCGAGATCGCCAGGACGAGGCGCATCTGGGCGGTGCGCGACCTGATCACCGCGGTGCGCACCACCCTGGAGCGCGAGTACACCGACGTCTGGGTCGAGGGCGAGATCTCGAACTTCAAGCCTGCCGACTCCGGGCATCTCTACTTCACGCTGAAGGACGGCGACTCGCAACTCCGCGGGGTGATGTTCAAGTCGTCGGCGCGGCTGCTGCGCTTCCGGTTGGAGAACGGCCTGCAAGTGATCGCGCGCGGGCGCATCACGGTGTACGAAGCGCGCGGCGAGCTGCAATTGCTGGCTGAATACCTGGAGCCCAAGGGCGCCGGCGCCCTCCAGGTGGCCTTCGAGCAACTGAAGGCCAAGCTCCAAGCGGAAGGTTTGTTCGACCAGGAGCGCAAGCGTCCCATCCCGGCGCTGCCCCGGCGGATCGGCGTGGTGACCTCGCCGCGCGGTGCGGCCATCCAGGACATCCTCAACATCCTCCGCCGGCGCCACGAGTCGGTGAACATCCTCATCTTTCCGGCGCAGGTGCAGGGCGAGGCCGCGCCCGCCGAGGTCGCCGCCGGCATCGAGTACTTCAGCCGCGCCAGGAATGTGGATGTGATCATCGTGGCCCGGGGTGGCGGCTCGGTGGAGGACTTGGCCGCTTTCAACGACGAAGGGCTGGCCCGGGCCATCGCCGCCTCCAAGCTTCCGGTCATCTCCGCCGTGGGCCACGAGACCGACTTCACCATCGCCGACTTCGTCGCCGACCTGCGCGCGCCCACTCCCTCGGCGGCCGCCGAACTGGTCATCCAGGCCAAGCACGACCTCGAGGAAACCGTCGGCTCGCTGCATCGCCGGCTCGGGCATGCCGCGCGCTACCGGCTGCTGCTGGCGCGCCAGAATCTGACGGAGCTGGCGCAGCACGGAGCGATGGCGCGCATGCAGGAGCTGATCGCGCGCCGGCAGCAGCGGGTGGATGAGCTGGTGTTCGCCCTCAGCGAACGGCAGCGTGCGTCGCTGCAGCGGTTCCGCTCCCGGCTGGACGTGGCCGCCGCCCGTGTCCGCCACTTCGACCTGCGCCGGCAACTGGCGTCGCTGCGCCGCGATATTGCCGCCCGCCTGGCGGAACTAGGGGCAGCCGCCCAGAAGCACATGCTCCGCTACCGCGTGCGGCTGGAAAAGACCACGGCACGGCTGGACGAGCTCTCCCCGGTGAAGATCCTCGACCGCGGCTACGCCCTGGTCTTTGACGCCGCCGGCAACCTGATCAAGGACGCCGCCCAGGTGAAGCCGGGCGACGACATCCGCGCCCGCGTGGCCCGCGGCGAGATCGCGGCCAAGGTCAAGTAGAGCAAGCTGGGCTACAATATTCCTCTCAGCGGACGCGGTTTCTCGCAGGAATGGCCTGAAAGGACTCAGTCTTGACCACGCACATCTGGGGGCGGACGATAGAAGTGTCGGCGCTGTCGGTGCTCGACATCGTCATCGTCGCGCTGCTGATCTACGAACTCCTGGTGCTCATCAAGGGCACCCGGGCTTCCCAGATGCTGGTCGGGGTCGGCGTTCTGATCATCGCCTACTACCTGGCGCGGTTCGGCGAGCTGCGCACCCTGAACTGGCTGATCTCCAACACCCTGCCCTACGCCATCTTCGCCCTGATCGTGGTGTTCCAGGCGGAGATCCGCCAGGCGCTGGCCAAGATGGGCCGCAAGCTCACCTTCGCCACCGGCACCACCCGCGGGGGCAGCAGTTCCTACGAGGACGTGGTGCTGGCCGCCAGCCTCTTCGCCCAGAACCAGACCGGGGCGCTGATCGTCATCGAGCGCGACATCGGGCTGCGTGGCTACATCGAGAGCGGCGTGCCGCTGGACGCCCGGCTCACCTACGATCTGCTGGCCACCCTCTTCCGTCCCAGCGCGCCTCTGCACGACGGCGCCGTCATCATCCAGAAAGACCGGGTCGCGGCCGCCGCCTGTTTCCTGCCGCTCTCCATGAACCCCGTGCTCTCGACCCAGCTGGGCACAAGGCATCGGGCCGGCATCGGCATCACCGAGGAGACCGATGCGGTGGCGGTGGTCGTCTCCGAGGAAACCGGCTCCATCAGCCTGGCGTTGGCCGGTCACATCGAACGCGACATCACGGTCGAATACCTGCGCGAGCGGCTCAGCGAGCTATTGCAGGCCTATGTGCCCGCCGCCGCGCTGCCCACGCCCATCGTCAGCGCCAGTGAGTTGGCAGAGGCGAACGGGACGGCGCGGCCTCATCCCTCGCGCCCGGAGGGCGAACGGTGATCGGCTGGTTCCAGCGCTGGGTGCTGCACAACATCTCGCTCAAGCTGATCGCCCTGCTCAGCGCCGTGCTGCTTTGGACAGCGGTGTCGCGGGAGCCGGTCATCGAGGTCGGCTTCAACGTACCTGTCGAATTCCATCAGGTGCCGGAGGACCTGGAGATCACCACCGAAGTCGTGCCCCAGGCGCAGGTGCGCTTGCGGGGCCCTTCACGGCGGCTGCGCGAATTGACCGCGGCTGACCTGCACGTCGTGGTGGACCTGGGCAGCATCCGCCCCGGTGAGCGCACTTTCGATCTCACCGCCACCCAAGTCCGGGTTCCCTTCGGGGTGGAGGTGATGCAGATCGTCCCTGCTCACATCCGCCTGACTTTTGACCGGCGCAGCAGCCGGATGGTGCCGGTGCATCCCCGGGTCACGGGCAGCTTCCCCACCGGCTTCGGGGTCGTGAACATCAAGGCCGAGCCGGCCGAAATCGCGATCATCGGCCCGGAACGGCGGGTGGCCGGGGTGGACGCCGCCCTCACCGACCCCATCGATGCCACCGGAGTGGTGGGCAGCGCCAGCTTCACCACCAACGCCTACGTGGCCGATCCGCTGGTGCGCGAGGTGCGCCCGATTCCTATCCGCGTCACCGTGGTGACTGCGAGAACGCGATGAGCACAGGAAGCCGCATGCAGCCTGGCAAGGAACGCAAGCTCTTCGGCACCGATGGCATCCGCGGCGTGGCCGGCGCCTTCCCTCTGGACACCGAGACCGTGTTCGCCATCGGCCGCGCCTTGGGCCACCACCTGGGCGCGAACGCCCGCGTCATCATGGGCCAGGACACCCGCGAGTCCAGCCGCTGGATCGCCGATGAGGTCGCCGCCGGACTCCTCTCCGCCGGGGCCCAGGTGCGCAGCGCGGGCGTCATCACCACTCCCGGCATTGCCTACCTGGCGCGCGCGCAGAGATTCTCTGCCGGCATCGTGATCTCCGCCTCCCACAATCCCTGGACCGACAACGGCATCAAGGTCTTCGGGGGCGACGGTTACAAGCTGGCCGACGAGGTCGAACTGGCGGTCGAGCACGAGATCTTCAAGCTGCTCGCCGATACCGACCGCAGCAGCGACATCGAACCCTCCGATCCGGCCCAGGCCATGCTTCCCGGAGAAGCTGCGCTGCGCCATGCGTACATCCAATGGGTGGTGGCGAACGTGGATCGCTCGAACATGCGCGGGTTGAGCGTGGAAGTGGACTGCGCCAACGGGGCCGCCAGCGAATTGGCGCACGACGTCTTCAGCGCCGCCGACGTGGACGCCCACTTCATCGAGGATGCGCCCGACGGCCGCAACATCAACGAGGGCTGCGGGGCGCTCCATCCCGAGGTGGTGGCCAATGCGACGCTCGCATCTCGCTCCGACCTGGGGATCACCTTCGACGGGGACGCCGACCGGGCGCTCTTCGCCTGTTCCAAGGGGAAAGTCATCAACGGCGACGCCATCCTGCTGCTGGCCGCGCGCGACATGAAGCAGCGCGGAACGCTGCAAGGCGACGTGGTGGTCGCGACCACCATGTCGAACATGGGGCTGGAGGCGGCGCTCAAGCGCTCCGGCATCCGCATGCTGCGCGCCCCGGTGGGCGACAAGTACGTACTCGAGGAGATGCAGCAGACCGGCGCGTCGCTGGGCGGTGAGCAGTCCGGCCACATCATTTTCCGGGATGGCGAGGCCACCACCGGCGATGGCCTGCTCACCGCCCTGCGCGTGCTCGAGATCGTCGCCCGCAACGGCAAGCCGCTGGCGGAACTGGTCGCCGACCTGAAGGTCTTTCCTCAGACCATCAAGAACGTGCGGGTGCGGGAGAAGAGACCCCTGACGGACATCGCGCCGGTGGCCGACGCTATCCGCGCCGCCGAGCAGGAGCTCGATGGCAACGGGCGCGTGGTGGTGCGCTACTCCGGGACCGAGGCGCTGGCCCGGGTGATGATCGAGGCCGAGTCCGCCGAACTCATGCACAAACACGCCGACGCCATCGCCGCCGCCATCCAGAAAGCTCTCGGGGTCTAGCAGTGGCCTGCACTCTTGTCATCCTGAGCGAAGCGAGGCGCCAGCCGAGCGGAGTCGAAGGACCCCTACCCTCGCCAGGCCTTTGATCGAATGATTGAAGTGTCCGAGACCGACCGCCTCTTCATCCTCACCGGCGCCGGCATCAGCGCCGAAAGCGGCCTGCCCACCTTTCGCGGCATGAACGGCGTGTGGCGCAAGTACCGCGTCGAGGAGGTCGCGTCCCCGCTCGCCTGGGCGCGCGACCCCAAGCTGGTGTGGGAGTTCTATTCCGAGCGCCGCCGCAAGCACCGCGAGGTCCAGCCCAATCCCGGACACCGCGCTTTGGCCTCGCTGGAGCGATCTCTGGCGGACCGCTTGTTCCTCTGCACCCAGAACGTGGACCGGTTGCACGAGATGGCGGGCTCGCGACGCGTCGTCCACATGCATGGCAAGATCTTCCAGAGCCGCTGCGAGGACGGCTGCGGACGCCCGCCCTTCGACGATGACTGGACGCTGGAACCCGGCGGCGAGATCCCGCGCTGCGACTGCGGCGGACGCATCAGGCCCCACATCTGCTGGTTCGGCGAGACTCCCTTCGACATGGACCGCATCTTCGACGAACTCGAGCGGGCGACCGTCTTCATGGCGGTGGGCACTTCGGGCGTGGTCTATCCCGCCGCCGCCTTCGCCCAGGCGGCCAAATCACGCGCCGCCCGCTCCTACTACGTGGGCCCCGAGGAGCCCGCCAACCTCGCCTACTTCGATCAGGCTTTCCTGGGACCCTCGGGCGAGGTGCTGCCCAGGCTGTTTCCCGGCTGAAGCATGGTTAGCTCAGTTGCCCAGATCCTCGAAGTTCTCCTCTTCCTGGGAGTGGCCGGTGTTCTGCTCTGGTTCGTGTGGCGAGTGATTCTGAGGCCTCTCTACCGCGTGTGGCACATCAGGCGGATTGAAGAAGTGCGGCTCATGCGTGAAGCCGCTGCCCACGACCCACGACCCGAGACTCACGGCCGGAAATAGCGATGCGCCGCAGCACCAAGGCGGCCGCGGCGCATCTTTCCACTCGTCCCCGCGCCACGCGCCAGGGAAGCGAGCAGGGCTCGCATGAGTCCTGATACTTGCGCTTTTAGTCCCCAACCGGGATGACCGTCAAGGACATGAGCTCCCATTCTTGGCTGCGTCCCGGATCGGGAAGGACGATCTCGGGGGTCCCCAGCGATCACTCCAGGTCTCTCCAGTTCGGCCCCACCCCCATGTCCACCACCAGCGGCACCTTGAGCGGGTGCGCGTTCTCCATGCGGTCTTTCACCAGTTCGCGCATGGTCTCAACTTCATCCTTGGGAACCTCGAAGACCAGTTCGTCGTGGACCTGGAGGGTCATGCGCGAGCGGAGTTTGCGCCGGCGGATCTCCTCATCGATGCGGATCATGGCGATCTTGATGAGGTCGGCGGCGGTGCCTTGCAGCGGGGTGTTGACCGCGGTGCGCTCGGCGAAGCCCCGCAGGTTGGGGTTCTTGCTGTCGATGTCGGCGATGGGCCGCACCCGCCCGAACAGCGTGCGTACCTTCTTGTCGCGGCGGCACTCCTCCAGCGTCCGGTCGATGAACCGCCGCACGCCCTTATACGTCTCGAAATAGTTGGAGATGAACTTCTTCGCCTCGCCGGTCTCGATCCCGAGCTGCTGCGACAGGCCGAACGGCGAGAGCCCGTACACGATGCCGAAGTTCACCGCCTTGGCGCGGCGGCGGTGCTCGGCGTCGATCATCAGCGGCGGCACGCCGAAGACCTTTGAGGCGGTGAGCGTGTGGATGTCGTCGCCGCGCCGGTAGGCCTCGATCAGCAGCGGATCTTCGCTGAGATGCGCCAGCAGGCGCAGCTCGATCTGCGAATAATCCGCGGATAGCAGCACGCAGCCCGTGGCCGCGGTGAAGGCGGCGCGGATCTCGCGTCCCAGCTCGCTGCGGATGGGGATGTTCTGCAGGTTCGGGTCGGTGGACGACAGCCGCCCGGTGGCGGTGTTGGTCTGGCCGAAGGTGGTGTGCAGGCGCCCGGTGTGCGGATGGCAGAGCTGCGGCAGCGCGTCCACGTAAGTGGACTTCAGCTTGGAGAGCTGACGGTACTCGATGACCTTGCGCGGGACCTCGTGGGTCAGCGCCAGCTCTTCCAGGACTGCCGCCTCCGTGGTCCGGGTCTTGCCCTTGCCGTACTTCACCGGCGCCGGTAGCTGGAGTTTGTCGTAGAGGACTTCGGCGAGCTTCTTGGGCGAACTGATGTTGAACTCCAGGCCTGCCAGTTCGTAGATCTCCTTCGCCTTGGCTGCGACCTCTTTTTCCAGCCGCTTCGACATCCTTACCAGGACGTCGCTGTCGATGTTCACGCCCGCCGCTTCCATGCGGGCCAGTACCGGAACCAGCGGCAGGTCGATCTCGTCGTACACCTTCAGCAGGCCGGCTTCTTCCACCTCTCTGCGCAGGATCGCGGCCAGCCGGCCGGTCACGTCCGCTGCCTCCGCCACCGAGCCCGACAGCTTCAGGTTGAAGCGCCGCAGGGCGACGTCTTCCAGGTCGTGCGAGGCATAGGTGGGGTCGAGCAGGTAGGAGAAGAGCATGGGCTCGTCGCGCACGCCGGCGATCTCGGCGTCGTGCGCCTCCAGCGCATGGATCGCCGCCTTCCAGTCGTGAAGCGCCTTGGGGACCGTTGCGTCAGCCAAGGCCTTCTTCAGCGCCCCGCTCGTGTCGTTCGCACCCAGCGTCACGCTCAAAGCGCTGGCAGCCGCCGCCGAGATTGCCACCGCGAGCGGGCGGTCGGGCTGAGGCGCAACCGCGCTCAGAGGTAGCTTGGCCGCTCCGCCTTCTTCTTCCTCGTCATCCTCCTCCTTCGGTGATGGCTGCGGCAGCTCCACCGCGACCGCCAGCGCCGCGCGTTTCTTCAGCGACTTGACTGCTTTCTCCACATCCGCCGCCGACTTGGCCTCGCGGTACTCGGTCTCCCCCAGCTTCACCGTGGGCTCGAAATCCTTGGCCAGGGTGGTGAATTCGAGTTCGGTGAACAACGCTCGAGCGGCCTCGGCGTCGGTCTCCTGCGCCCGCATCGACTCGAGGTCGAGGTCGATGGCCACGTTGGTGTCGATCCGCGCCAGCTGCTTCGAGAGCAGGATGGCCTCGCGGTTGTTCTGCAACGACTCGCGGTAGGTGCGGCGCTCGACCTCGGCGGCGCGCTCCAGCGCCTTCTCCACCGTGCCGAACTGCTTGATGAGCTCGACCGAGCCCTTGTCGCCGATCCCCGGCGCGCCCGGGATGTTGTCGATGGCGTCGCCGCGCAGCGCCATCACGTCCACCACCTGCTCCGGCCGCACTCCCAGGATCTCCTCCACCTTGGCGGGGTCGCAGATGAGGTTGTCCTTGGGCGGGTTCAGCACGTGGACCTTGTCGGTGACCAGTTGCAGCATGTCCTTGTCGCTGGATACCACGAACACCGGATGCGAGCGCTCCGCCAGCTTGCGCGCCAGCGTGCCGATCACGTCGTCGGCCTCGTAGCCCGGCATCTCCAGGATGGGGATGCGGTAGGCCTCCAGCGCCCGCCGGATGTAGGGCAACTGCTGCGCCAGATCGCCCGGCATCTCCGCCCGGTTCGCCTTGTAGCCCTTGTACTCGACCTCCTGGAAGGTCTGGGTCTTGCTGTCGAACTTGCGGACGGTGGCCATCTGCGCCGCCTGCTGGTCGCGGAAGGTGGGCGCGGCCACATCGAACACTGCTGCCAGATACTGGGGCGAGAAATCGTCGCGCAGCTTGCGCAGCATGTTGACGAACACGTAGGTGGCCGCGGTCGGGATCCCGGTCCGTGTGGACATCGGCCGCTGCCGCGCCATGGCGTGGTAGGCGCGGAAGATGAACGACATAGCGTCGATCAGGTAGACGGCGGGCTTCGGCGGATTGGGAGACTTGGAGGGCAACGCTTCAGTGTAAAGCCGTCAGCGGTCAGCCGTCAGCCATCAGTCGTCAGCCGTCAGCGGTCAGCCGTCAGCCATCAGCGGTCGAGTAAGTGCTATGGCGACTTATCAACAGTCATCACCAATAATAAGCAGCGTCGTCATGGAACAAACCTGCGGACACCATTCCACGAAGCTCCTGAAAGTCCTTGGCCCCGCTCGCACCAGCGCCACCCCAGATGAAATGAAGCTGCTTCTCCGAATCGATACTAAAGACGACCACTTCGTAGCTACGCCCGATTCCACCGTGCTCGTAATGGATAAACCATTCGTCATCCCTTACACCTGCGAATACTAGACGCCTGAATGGCAGACCGGGTTCGTCCACAACGTCTGTGACCTGATACTTCTCACCTGGGTTCGCCAACGCGAACTGCTTTTGGCCTGTGATTACTGCGAATGCGCGCTTGACCGTCGCTGGGAACGCTTCTGTCTTGGTGACGATCACGAATCGACCATCGAGGATGTGTTCCTTTTCTGGCTGGGTCAGCGACTTGTGGAATTGCAAATGCGAATAGTTAGCGGGCGTGCCGAAAGCCGACAGAGGTGGCGGAGTTCTTGGAGCAGCACGGGTACGGTAATATGCGGCGATTGCGACCACTACCGCTAGGCAAGCGGCGACTAGGACTACCAAACGCGGACGCATCTCGGGTTCCTTGAGTTCTCAGTATCCTAGACGCTACCAAACCCTCGATTGTTCCCCACGGCACCACGTGATTCAGTCAACCGACGATAAGCCCTTATCGATTGTGTGCTCCCGAAACGGGAACACTCCATGGTAGCCGGTCCCAGATCGGGAATGAGCGCCAAGTCACGCGGTTGGGTGCCTAAGGTCACTGCGCATCAGTTCGTCTCACGATAGCTTGCGAGGAGCGTCTAGTGCTTCTAGCTCGTACCTACCTCCGGCAGCACTCAGCGCGATGCCCCCTACGGCCACGGGTTCTCAGGGCCAAGTCTCTTTAGCTCACAGCCTAAGCCCCACTGCAAGAGAGGAGCAGTGGGTGCGCAGCCGTTCATTTTCGTGACAACCGAGATTGAGGTGGATTGTATGAAACTAAGAACGATGTTCCTGTTTCTGTTGATGATGTGCGTCGCTGTTATTGCCTCGGCTCAGAATGGGCCGAACCCGATGCTCTTCCAGCCCGGCGAAAACATCTACGGCCTGTCGTACGGCGACTGGACGGCAGCGTGGTGGCAGTACGTGATGCAGTACACGAACGACATCAATCCGTACTTCGATACAACAGGGTCGCTTTGCAACGAGGGCCAGGGTGGGCCGGTGTTCTACCTCGTCGGCTCGCCGACGGGCGCGACGTTGACCACCCGCTATTGCACGGTCCCAGCCGGCAAGGCACTGTTGATCCCATTAATCAACGCTGAGTGCTCGACGATCGAGGCCGGAGCTTTCCACATCGACAACGCGTCACAGGGACATACCTGTGCGCAGGCCTGGGCAGATGGCCTTGGCACCATCAGCATGACGATTGATCACCATAAGGTAAAGGACCTGACCAGCTATCGTTTCCAGTCGCCGTTCTACTACTTCAATGTTCCACCGGATAACAACTTTACCGGCACGGTTGGCCCGACTGAGGCCTGGTCGGTGTCCGATGGCTACTGGGTGATGGTGAAGCCGCTCAGCCCCGGCGTGCATGTGATCCATGTCTACGTGAGCATGGTAGGCGGGTTGGCAGCAGGTTCGATTCAGAATTTCACCTACGTGCTGACGATACAGTAGAAGCTCTGCCGTCTGACATGCTGTCTGGCCCTTCCCCAACTCGGCTCGACAAATACTTCGCTACCAGCCGCTCTTCGGGGCGGCTTTTTTTGATAGCTGTCGATAGCAGCCGTTATCACTCGTAATTCGCACGGAAACACCAATCGGTAGAGTTGTTACACATGGGCACCCGCAATGGCCGGCCAAATGTGACGGCAAGCGGTCAAAGCGATGGTGGGTCGAAGAGCAGATGCCGGACCACTGACATGTTCGGTGACTTCTCCGCAGACCTGCCGAACCTTAAATGGCTTTTGTGTTACTGATGGGATTGTCCGTTTGTGCAGGTCTCTGCGGAATGCTAGACTTTGGGGCAAAGTGTGGGGATTTTGCAAAAGCTGACTGCCAACACGGTGCTGTTATTTTTGTTGGCGCCATCGTTTGTGTGGTTGGCCATGCCGGACCCGCACTCCGCACTACCATCCTGCTGCCGCCGTGACGGCAAACATCATTGCGCGATGATGGCGATGGGGGAACCGCAGGAGAACGCTCCTTCGCTTCGTGCTTCCTCGCCGCAGTGTCCGTATCGCAGCGTTTTAGGGACACCTATGGGGCGCGGCATCGCAGGTCTACCCATCCGGTTTGCCTTTTTCACCGAAACCGTCGGCCAGTCGGACCGAATTGTTCAAGTCCTGGTGGACGCGCGCGTCTCCGAAGCTCGCAGCCACCTCAAGCGCGGCCCGCCCACACTCGCCTAGGCCACTAGAAACCGCCAGACAGACGCCCCAAATCCCCCAACTGCTTGGGTTGGCTCGGATCTGATCTGCGGCTGATTGGCAACTTCACGGCCGTGGTTTCTTACCGGGCTTTACCCGAATGAGGATGGCTTATGCGTTCTGCAAGCAAAATTTTCGCAGCATTGGTGATCGGCCTCGTTTCGCTGATCACGTGCTTGTCTGCACAAGGGCAGACAGGTGGGCGGGTCTCCGGCATCGTCAGAGACCCGAGCGGCGCGGCGATTGTCGGAGCCGGCGTTAACCTTCGCAACTCTGATTCCGGTGCAGCGAAAGAAACCATGGCCGGCAGTGACGGCTCGTATGTTTTCGAACAACTGCCAGATGGCAACTATGCAATTGCGGTCGAGGCAAAGGGATTCCAGAAATTGATTCGGAACGTCACGGTGAGTAATGGGACTGCCGTGAACCTGGTGTTGGATCTTAAAGTGGAGAAGCGGCAGGAAGTTGTGACTGTGGTTACGGAGGACGATTACTCGGTTCCGACCGCGACGACCGCGACCAAGATGGATACCCCGCTACTCGAGACACCGTTTGCGGTGCAGGTGGTTCCCAACTCGGTCATCGAAGATCAACAGGCGATCCGGCTGCAGGACATCACGCGCAACGTGAGCGGGGTGCAGACCAACTTCGGCTACGGGGACTTGTACCAGGCGTTTGCGTTGCGCGGCTTCGAGACAAATGTCACGCTCCGCAACGGCGAGCGCGTTTCGGGAGGAATTGGCCGCAGCGAGGTCGAGGTTGCCGACCTGGAGAGCGTCGAAGTACTGAAAGGACCGGCCGCGATGCTCTACGGGCGACTGGAGCCGGGCGGCATGATCAATGTGGTGACAAAGAAGCCGCTGGAGACTCCGCACTACTCGCTGCAGCAACAGTTCGGTTCGTTTGACATGTTTCGCACGACGTTCGATGCGACAGGGCCAATTCTCCACGATGGTTCGCTGCTCTATCGCACGGTGTTCACCTATTTCAACTCAGATGATTTCATTACGTACGCACCGCATGGCCAGACGATTTTTGTCGCGCCGAGCCTGAGTTGGCGGCCTACGAAGAAGCTCACGCTCAACTTGAATGTTGAATGGCGCGACGCCGACCCGCTGATCGCCAATGGAATCCCCGCGATCGGAAACCGACCGGCGGACATCCCCACGAATCTCTATCTCGGCGGCGATGTGGGCGATCGTGCCAATGTGCGGCGGAAGGTGCTCGACTTCAACGGGTCTTACGAGCTCAGTTCCAACTGGAAACTGCACGGGCTGGTCGCGGGCACGTTCGACGATATCGATTTCGAACAGTTCTTCGGCGGAAGTCTCGACGAGAGCCCCGGGCCAACCTTCGGCGATTTCACCAACATTCCCTGGTTCGACAAGCGGCGGTCCAAGGGTGTGAATACTGCGCTTGACTTGACGGGCCACTTCCGCACGCCGGGCATGAACCACAACCTGCTGGTGGGTACCGATTATTATTACCTCGATTTCAGTGATCGCGGATTTGTGAATGGCTGGGCTCCGGTAGACACGATGAACGTCTTCCATCCGGAGTTCCGCCGTCCCACTGCCTTCGGAATTCACGACCAGTTAGCAGCCACGGCGCCGGACTGGACCAGTATCGGCACCACGGCGTGGCACGGCCTCTACGTGCAGGACCGGATCGGACTGGGAAGGTACTTCCACGTGCTGGTTGGTGGGCGATACGACTGGACGCACGTGACCGCCGGAAGCATCACGCTGGAGTACGCCAACCCAGGCAGCACACTGAGCGACGTGGTTACAACGCCGATCAGCGAGGACCGATTCAGCCCAGTGGTGGGGTTCATCTTCCAGCCTGTGCATGGAGTCTCGTTCTATGCCAACTACGTCAGCTCGCTGGGAACATGGGGGACGTCGAACGTGATCGCCGTCGATATCAACGGCCACCCGCTTCCAGCGCAGCGCAGCCACTCGTACGAAGGCGGCATCAAGTTGGAAGCTATGGGAGGAAAGCTGACTTCGACGCTGGCCATCTTTGATCTCACAAAGACCAACATCGCCACACGCGACCTGTCGTCTCCGGATCCCACTGCCCTGCGCGCCATCGGCGAGGCGCACAGCTCGGGCGTCGAGGTGGATATCAGCGGAGCGCTGACGAAGCGATTGAGCTTGATTGGCAGCTACGCCTACACCAATGCAGAGTTCAGCAAAGACAACAGCGGGCTACAAGGATTGCGGATTGCCAATGTCCCCCGGCATTCCGGGAGTGTGTGGCTGCGTTCCGACCTCTTACGAGACAGGCTGGCCGTAGGCGCTGGCGCCTTCCTGCGTGGACCGCGCCAGGGCGACAACGAAAACACGTTCACGCTTCCAGGCTATGCGACGGTCGATGCCTATCTCGCATACACCTTCCGGCGGGAGCGGCACCGTGTCACGCCGCAGGTGAACTTCAGCAACCTGCTTGATAAACGCTACTTCATTAACACCAATGTCTATGACGCTTATCCGCGTCTGGGTATCATGCCGGGCCAGCCGTTCGCGGTGACGGGCTCCATCCGATGGGAGTTCTAATGTTGGATCGAACATGGACGCTCAGCGTTGTAGCACTGACATTGCCATTTGTACTCTCGGTGGGATGTCGAAAAAATGCGGACGATGCGCTGGCCTTCGAACCAGCGCCACGTCCGGTGATTGCGCAATCTGGGATTTCTCCCTCCCGGAATGCACAGGTGGGGGTCACGAATGTCTCATCAGTATCAGTGCACATGCTCGCACTGCTGGGCGAAGGCAACCTGACGCGTGTGGCACTGCTCAACTCCGAAGATGGTGGCGATACCTTCGGCCAACCTGTCTGGGCCAGTGAACCCGGAGGGGATGTGACCTCGGGAGGTGAGAACAGCCCTGCATTTGTGGTTACACCAGGCCCGATGTACGCGGCTTGGAGCGAGGGCCAGGAACTTCGCTTCGCACGCTCCATGACGTGGGGTGGAAGCTTCGAGAAGCCGATCCCTCTGAACGAAAAAACCGCCTTTGCCGGATATCCTTCGCTGGGAGTTGCGCCAAACGGCGACGTGTATGCCGTCTGGATCGACGGCCGCGATCAGCAGGGCGACGGATACAGCTACTCGATTTATTTGGCACGCTCGACCGATAAAGGGGCCAATTTTGGCAAAAACGTGCGGGTTGCCTCCGGAATCTGCCCCTGTTGCCGTCCCACTCTCAACTTCGGCCCGCAGGGAGAGGTGATGGTGTTCTGGCGCCACGTGTATCCGGGATCGATTCGTGACATGACGGTAGCAGTGAGTTTGGATTCA
>DATKKJ010000076.1 GCA_035543055.1 Terriglobales bacterium
GGCGAAGTAGAAGCGCAGGTCGGTGCCCCTGTAGTAGTTGGCGATGAAGGTCACGTAGCGAGTGGGGAGTTGGAAGCCGGCCGTCCAACCATTGCGGTCGGTGTCCACCTTGACCCCAGTCGGGAACGCAACCTTGTAGAGGTTGGCGTTGGCGCCACCCGCCCCATTGCCGCAGAGTGGCGTCAGGCCATTCGAGGCGAAGACCGAGGCAGCAGGCGCGGTGCAGCTGGGAATCTGCGAGAACGGAACGATCGCGGTGCGGGCCCCGTTCATGCCGCTGACGATGATCTGCGCCGGCGCAACGCCCTTGGCGTGGTCGAGCTGGAACTGAAAGACCAGCCGTCCCTGGACCTCAGGACGCCCCGAATCGGCGCCTTGCCGCTCCGCATAGGCGAGCTGGTCGCCCACGTTGCCGGGCGACGTGGTGACGGTGACCACGGTGGCCGGGCAAGGCGTAGCAGCACACGCAGGTACCGTCAACCACTGCGGGCCGACGGCCGACGGCGGGGTGTTGCCGAAGCCCGGGTACACGATGGCGAACTCCGGACCGAACTTGAACGAGGTGCCGGCGAAGGAATGCAGGAAGCCGACACGGATCTGCATATCGCGCTCGTAGATCGAACCGTAGCCCACGCCCAGCAGCGTGGTTTCCAGCGAGTTGGGCAGGATGGAGGAGCCGAAAGGCGTCCAATCCTGGCCGAAGACGGCAAACCCTGACGTCTGGTCGCTGAACATGTGATCGATGCGGGCCCAGGCCAGGCGCAGGTTGAATTGGTTGGAACGGACGCTGGCGACGTTGCGGTTGAAGGCACGGGTGAAGTTGCCCTCAAAGTCGGCTTCGATGCGGCCGGTGATGGAAGTGCTCCCGTGCAGGTCCGGCCACTCGAAGTTGGCGCCGATACGGGTGGCGCGCGCCTTCATGTGGAACTCCGCGGCGGCGTCGGGGCCGGTGTCGGCGGCGCTGATGCCGAACAGGGGAAGGGGAGCATCGTTGCCGGTCGGCTGACTGGTGTCGTACTGGGCGCTGGCCTTGATGAAGCCGTACAGCTTCAGCTTGGCGCCGGAGCCCAGCTTGATGTCGGGCACCAGGCCGCCCACCTTCGCGGGCTCGAGCTGCAGCACGCGGATGGGAGCGATCGCCGGGATCACCGGAGGCGCCTTGGGAGCGGACGGAGCCGCGGCGGCCTGGGGCTCAACAGTAACGAGGGATGTCGATTGCAACCTCGCCTCTCCGCTCAGGTCGGCGGAAGGAGCGGCGGCGCTGACCGACTCGTACTCGGTGGTACTGATTAGGCCCTTATCAAGCAGGATCTGGGCCAGTTTCGCACGTTGGTCGGCCGGGGCGACACTGCCTATGCTATCCGCCTCGGCCTGGGTGAGGATCCCCTTGGAAGCAAGCACACGAACCAGGGGGTCCGACGGTTGGTTGTCTGCGGCAAAGGCCGGGGCGAGTAATACGGCCAAACAGAGAACACCCACAACCCAGAGGAGAGGACGGACAGGCATGGTCACCTCGCACACGGAGGTCTCGAGAGGCACAAACCTCCAAATATTGGTGCGGGCATTATCCACATGCGCCCCCCGCTGTCTGTGATGCCTGTCACAGGGGGCTGTAAGAACCGTCACTGAGGGGGGTTCGGGAGGCCCCCGGACGTCGGCCCGGAGCCGCCGGGCATGGGCCGGGGAGCGGCCGGGGCCGATTTGGGTCGGGTCACGATGAGGCCGGGCAAGGCCCGGGCCGGCGGGTCAGAGTCCCAGGTAGGCGCGGCGCACCTCGTCCATGTCGGCCACCTGCCGGGAATCGCCCTGGATGGTGACCCGGCCCTCGGCCAGCACGTAGGTGTGGTCGCTCAACGCCAGGGCCAGGTGGACGTTCTGCTCCACCAGCACGATGGTGAGCCCCTGGCTGCGCAGCGCCTTGAGGGTGAGGAACAGCTGCTGGGCGAGCACCGGGGCCAGGCCCAGGGAGAGCTCGTCGATCATGAACACCAGCGGCTCCTGCATCAGGCCGCGCCCCATGGCCAGCATCTGCTGTTCGCCGCCGGACAGGGTGGCGGCCTTTTGTTTGCGGCGTTCCTTCAGCCGGGCGAAGAGTTCGTACACCCGGCCCAGGTTGTCTTTCTCGCGGTGGCGCGCCCGCCTGGAGTACGCCCCCATCTGCAGGTTCTCTTCCACCGTCATGTCGGGGAAGAGCTGCCGTCCTTCGGGCACCAGCACCAGGCCGCGTTCCGCCTTGGCGTGGGGCGCGAGCCGGGTGACGTCGTCGCCGTTCAGACGCACCCGCCCCGCCCAGGGCCGCAAGCTGCCCATGGTGGCGCGCAAGGTGGTGGTCTTGCCGGCGCCGTTGGCCCCGATGATGGTGGTGAGCTTGCCGGACTCGGCCTGCAGCGAAATGCCCCACAGCACCTGGACCTCGCCGTATCCGGATTCCAGCTTCTCCAATTCCAGGACGGGAGGCATCAGTTCTTCTCCATGAGTTTGTGGGCGATCTTGTCGTCGCCCAGGTAGGCTTCGACCACCTGGGGATCGCGGGCCACCTCTTCGGGGCGGCCTTCGGCCAGCTTCTGCCCGAAGTTGAGCACCACGATGCGGTCGGAGAGATTCATGACCGCCTGCATGAGGTGCTCGATCATGAAGACCGAGACGCCGCTGTCGCGGACCCGGCGCACCAGGTCGATCATCTGGGCGATCTCGGTGGGGTTCAGGCC
>DATKKJ010000077.1 GCA_035543055.1 Terriglobales bacterium
CACCTCGAATGCCGTCTCGGTGCCGAGGCGGGACATGCGGCGTGCCAGGCGCAGTTCGGTCTGTGTAGCTCTCATGGAATGACCTCGTATGAATGCAGAATGAGCAGCTTCCCGGCGTCACCGACACCGGGGGAAGGAACCCTGCATTATAAGGCCGTCGGCGGACGATTTACAGTGAGCCAAGCATCTGAACCAGGGAGGGTACGAAGGCCATGGCGGACGTCCCGGCCGCAAAATGGGGATTGAGAAGCACCACTGCCCTGCTCGTTACCATGGCGGCGGTCGTGGCCCTCGCTATGGCAGTGCCGGTCTTCCGCGTCATCCTGCTGATCAGTCTTCCGTTGGGCGCGGTGGTCGCGGCCGGACTCTATCTCTGGCACAAGAAAAGGCCCATCAAGGAGCCGAAGGACGAATCCATCCACCTGGATCTGAAGTAGTCAGTAGTCAGGAGTCGGGAGTCAGTTAATCGGGCAGGCTGGGCTGCTCGCTCTCTTCGGTGCGCAGGACCTTCTCGATGGTGTAGGGCGGGCGGGCCGGCGGCTCGTGGTAGTGGCGCACCTGCATCTCGCCCAGCAGGCCGATGGCCAGCATCTCGCCCCCGAAGACCACCAGCACGGCGCAGAAGATCCACAGCGGGGCGTGCTGGGTCATGATCTCGGTGCCGAAGGCCAGCTTCTGGATGAACAGCCACAGGCCGATCACCGCGCCGGCAAAGATGCTCATGAATCCCCAGGTGCCGAAGAAGTGCAGCGGGCGCACCACGTAGCGGTGCAGGAAGCAGATGGCAATCAAGTCGAAGAAGGCGGCGATGGTCCGGGTGATGCCGTGGCGCGACTTGCCATGGGCCCGCTTGCCGGCCAATACCGGGACCTCGCAGATGCGGGCGCCATAGGCCGCCACCAGCAGCGGGATGAAACCCTGCATCTCCCCGTACAACGGGATCTGGTTGATCAGTTCCCTTCGGTAGGCCTTGAAGCCGCCGGCGAAGTCGTGGATCTTCACCCCGCTGAGCCACGCCAGCAGGATGTTCGCGATCTTGGAAGGAATGCGGCGGAACCAGATGCTGTCGCTGCGGCGCTGCCGCCAGCTGCACACCACGTCGTAGCCGTCTTCCAGGCGGGCGATAAAGCGGGGAATGTCGGCGGGGTCGTGTTGCAGGTCGCCGTCCATGGCGACCACGTAGTCGCCGGTAGCCCGCTCGAAGCCGGCCGCCAGGGCCGCCGTCTGCCCGAAATTGCGGCGCAGCTTGACCACCGTCACCCGGCTGTCGATGGTGGCGATCTCCTCCAGCAGGGGGAAGGTGCCGTCGGCCGAGCCGTCGTCCACGAAGATGAATTCGAAGGGCTCACCCAGGGCCTCCAGGGAGGCCTTCAGCCGGTCGTAGAGTTCAGTGATGTTCTCTTCCTCGTTGAGGAAGGGCACCACGACGGTGATCTTGGGCATAACCAAACCGGATTATACAACGTCTAACCACCAGGTCCGCGGCCCCCTCCCGTACAATGGAACCAGCGGAGTGGGCGATGCGTACCTTCCTAAGGACCCGCATGAAGCACCGGCGTCTGGCCCTGCGAGAACCCGCCGTAGTCGCCCTGGAGACGATGCGCGCCCATAAGATGCGCTCGTTCCTGACCCTGCTGGGCATCATCCTGTCGGTGGCCACCCTGATCGTGGTGGTGTCGCTGGTGCGGGGCATGAATATGTACATCGCCGACCGCATCGCCAACATGGGGGCCAACGTTTTCCTGGTGAACCAGTTCCCGCTGATCACCGACCAGGCTGAGTTCATCAAGGCGATGCGCAAGAACCGCCAGATCAGTTACGAGGATTTTGAGTACCTCCGCGACAATATGAAACTGGCCCAGGCGGTGGGGCTGGAGGTCCGCACTTTCGGCGCCGCCCGTTATGGCGGGCAAAACATGTCCGACGTGAATATCCGCGGCGTCACCGCCAATATAGGCGACATGGACGTGGAGGAGGTCGCGACCGGCCGTTACATCACCGACCAAGATGACAAACACCGCACTAACGTGACCATGATCGGGCAAGACGTGGTGAACAAGCTCTTCCCGGGCATAGACCCCATGGGGAAGAGCATCCAACTGGACGGCCGTGAGTTCCAGATCGTGGGAGTGGCCAAGCCGATGGGGACGGCGCTTGGCCAGTCGCAGGACAACTTCGCCTACATCCCCATCGGGACCTACATGAGGATCTACGGGCACCAGCAGCGAGGGTGGTCCATCAACGTGCAGGCGCCGGGCCCGGAGTGGATGGCGCGGAGCCAGGAGGAAGCGCGCACCCTGATGCGGGCGCGCCGCCACCTGCGGCCCGGCGACGAGGATACCTTTGGTATCCTGGCGTCACAGTCACTGATGGACCTGTGGAACCAGATCTTCGCCGCCATCGCCGCCAGTGCGGTCGGCATCGTGAGTGTGTTCCTGGTGATCGGCGGGGTGGTGATCATGAACGTGATGCTGGCCAGCGTGACCGAGCGGACCCGCGAGATCGGGGTGCGCAAGTCCTTGGGCGCCACCCGGCGCGACATCCTGATGCAATTCCTGGTGGAGACCTGCGTGATGTCCGCGGTGGGTGGGATGATGGGCGTAGCCCTGGCATGGATCATCACCGTGGTCGGCAACCGGGCCTCTCCCCTGCCGATGGCCATGCCGCTCTCCGCCATCGTGCTGGCGCTGACGGTGTCCACTGCGGTGGGTGTGTTCTTTGGGCTCTATCCGGCGCGCAAGGCGGCGCGGCTCGATCCCATCGAAGCCCTGAGATACGAGACTTAAGTGGCGATCCAGATCCGTGAAAACGCGAAGCTGGCGCTCACCACGGTGCGCGAGCACAAGGTGCGCTCTGCCCTGACCGTGCTGGGCGTAGTCATCGGCATCACCACTCTGGTGGGAGTGTCGTCAATCCTGGTCGGGTTGGACCGCGACATGCGCGGCTTCCTGGAGCAGTACGGGGCCGACACCCTGTTCGTCTTCAAGTTCGAGCCGGGTATCCATTTCGGCCGGCTGTCCACCGAAGAGCGCATGCGCAAGTCGCTTACCTTGGAGGATGCATTCGCCATCCAGGACGAGTGCTCCTCCGTGAAGAGCGTGG
Source organism: Terriglobales bacterium (assembly GCA_035543055.1). Lineage (NCBI taxonomy): Bacteria > Pseudomonadati > Acidobacteriota > Terriglobia > Terriglobales > Terriglobales bacterium. The sequence goes on from DATKKJ010000077.1 coordinate 3,103, forward strand.
TGGCCGAAGCCTACCCCCGTTTCAATTTCGGAGGACCGCGCAATGCACCGACGGCGCGCTACCAGGGCCACGAGGTCTTCAGCATCGATCACTCGGGCGCTTTGCCAACCTACGAGCAGGTGTACCACGTCACCATGGCCAAGGGCCGGTTCTTCAACGATGCGGAGAACCTCCACCGCGCGGATGTGGTGGTGATCGGCTACGATCTGGCGGATGCCTTCTTCGGCAACACCGACCCGTTGGGCAAGACGATCCTGGTGGACAACGTCCCCTACACCGTGATCGGCGTCGCGGACAAGCGCAAGGGCAACTTCTTCAAAGACCAGTCGGCGGACAAGGTCGCGACCGTGCCCATCTACACCTACCTGAAGCATCACCCGCTGAATGACGAGGTCATGATCGGCGTGGAGGCATACGCGGGTACGAAAGCGACCGCCGAGGACCAGGTGCGCGAGGTGCTGCGCCGCCGGCGCCGCGTCCCCTTCGATAAGCCCGACAACTTCGGCATCTCCAGCGCGGAGCAGATCGCCCAGCAGTTCCACCAGATCGTGGGCGCCGTCGCCCTGCTGGTGGTCGTGATCAGCTCCATCGGGCTGCTGATCGGCGGCGTGGGCGTGATGAATATCATGCTGATGTCGGTGACCGAACGGACGCGGGAGATCGGGGTGCGCAAAGCCATCGGCGCACGAAGGTCCGATGTGATCGGGCAGTTCCTTATCGAGGCCATCACCTTGACCGGCCTGGGCGGAGTGATCGCCGTTCTGCTGGTGATCGCCATCACCTGGCTGGTGAATACCTTCCTGCCCGGCCTGCCCATGGAGGTCCCCGTATGGGCCGTGGTCCTGGGTGTAGTCACTTCGATGACCGTCGGCTTATTCTTCGGCATCTACCCAGCCATGCGCGCCGCACGCCTGGATCCGGTGGATGCGCTGAGATACGAGTAGCTGGTAGCTGGTAGTTAGTAGCCAGCAAGAAACCAACGGCACCCTCGACGGGTGCCGTTTCTTGTTCCTAGCGGACAGCTACTAGCTACTTCAGGTCCGCCATGATCTCGTCCAGCACGCTCTTGGGCGGGCGGACGACGGACTCCGGCAGCGTGGCCAGCGGCTTGTCGGTCATGTTGAGCAGGTCGATGAAGGTCGGTTTCTTCGGATCGATGTAGAACACGCCGGTCAGGACCTCGCCCTTCTCATGCGCCTCGGCCAGCAGGCCGAGCGCCTTGAGTTTGTCGGTGGGATCGTGGTCCTCGTTGATCTTGCGCAGCCGAAGGTGCGAGCCGTCGTGCATGGTGACGTCCACCGTCGTACCCGGGTCGTACTCCACGTCGATCTCTTCGAAGGCGGGCACGAAGGTGATGTCGTGCAGCGGCTCGTCGTGGTCTTTCATGAACTTGTAGCTCTTGGTCGAGCCCTCGTGATCGTTGAAGGTCACGCAGGGCGAGATCACGTCGAGCATCACCGTTCCCTTATGGGCGATCGCGGCCTTGAGCATGGCGAAGAGCTGCCTCTTGTCGCCGGAGAAGGAGCGGCCCACGAACGACGCCCCAAGTTGGATAGCCAGGGCGCAGGTATCGATCGGCGGCAGGTCGTTGATGACTCCCGTCTTCAGCTTGGAACCGAGGTCGGCGGTGGCCGAGAACTGTCCCTTGGTCAGGCCGTACACCCCGTTGTCCTCGATGATGTAGATCATGGGGAGATTGCGGCGCATCAGGTGCACGAACTGGCCGATGCCGATGGAGGCGCTGTCGCCGTCGCCGGAGACACCCAGCGCCATCAGGTGCTGGTTGGCCAGCACGGCGCCGGTGGTGACCGAGGGCATGCGCCCATGCACCGAATTGAAGCTGTGCGACCGGCTCATAAAATATGCCGGGCTCTTCGAAGAACAGCCGATGCCCGACATCTTGATGACGCGCTCCGGCATGACGCCCATCTCGAACATGGCGTCCACGATGCGCTCCGAGATGGCGTTATGTCCGCATCCGGCGCACAGCGTGGTCTTGCCTCCGCGATAATCGATGACGTTCAGGCCGATGCGGTTGGCCTTCGGCTCCGGTGTGGCGGTCGGTGTGCTCGCCATTACTTCCCCTCCATGGAGATCAGTTCGTCGGTCACGGAGCGCGCATCGAGCGGCAATCCGTGGATATGGGCGATGCTGCGCAGCTTGGTGATGCGCTCCGGGGTCAGGTCGAGACGGAGCAGGTCGAACATCTGGCGGTCCCGGTTCTGCTCCACCACGTACACGCGCTCGTGCTGGTCGATGAAGTCCACCACTTCCTTGGTGAACGGATAGGCGCGGAGGCGGAGGTAGTCGGTCTCCAGGTTGTACTCGTTGCGCATCTGATCGCGGGCTTCCACCAGGCCCCAGTGCGAGGTGCCGTAGGCGATGATCCCGATCTTCGCCTTGCCGTCGCCCAGGATCTCCGGCTTAGGCACGAAGGAGCGCGCGGTCTCGAACTTGCGCGCCAGGCGTTCCATGTTCTTCTCGAAGTCGTCGGGACGCTCGGAGTACTGCGCCTTCTCGTTATGGCCGCTGCCGCGGGTGAAGTAGGCGGCTGAGGGGTGCTCGGTGCCGGGGAGCGTGCGGTAGCCAACGCCGTCGCCATCCACGTCCCGGTAGCGGGCGAAGCTGCCCATGCGCTCCAGCTCCTCCCTGGAAAGCACCTTGCCCCGCTTGATCGGCTTGGTGGGGTACTGGAAGGGGTCGCTCATCCAGTTGTTCATGCCCAGGTCAAGGTCCGACATGACGAAGACCGGCGTCTGGAACTGCTCCGCCAGCTCGAAGGCCTCGATCCCAAAATCGAAGCACTCGCTGACCGAAGCCGGCAGTAGCATCAGGTGCTTGGTGTCGCCGTGGGAGAGCACCGCGGTGGAGAGCAAGTCTCCTTGGGAGGTGCGCGTCGGCAGGCCGGTGGAGGGGCCGACCCGCTGAATGTCCCAAATGACCGCCGGCACCTCGACGTAGTACGCCAGGCCGACGAACTCTGCCATGAGCGAGATGCCCGGGCCGGAGGTCGCAGTCATGGCGCGGGCCCCCGCCCAGCCGGCGCCAATCACCATGCCGATCGCGGCCAACTCGTCTTCCGCTTGCACGACGGCGAAGGTGGCTTTTCCGTCGGGGCCGATGCGGTACTCGCGCATGTAATCGATCAACGACTCGGCCAGCGAGGAGGACGGGGTGATCGGATACCAGGCAACCACCGTGGCCCCGCCGAACATGGCCCCCATCGCCGCCGCCGAATTGCCATCAATGATGATCTTGCCCGCGGTCTTGTCCATGCGCGCCAGGTGAAAGGGGTCGGCCTTGGTGAGCGACGATTTCGCGTAATCGAAGCCGGCCTGGGCCGCAGCCAGGTTCAGGTTGGCGGCCTTGACCTTGCTGGCGAACTGCTTGCGGATGGCCTTCTCGACCTCGGCCATCTCAATGTCGAGCAGCCAGGCCACCACCCCGACGTAGATCATGTTCTTGACCAGCTTGCGCAGCTTGGGCTCGGGACAGACCGGCGCCACCAGCTTGTCGTAAGGCACGGAGTAGAAAGTCAGGTCCTGGCGCAGGCTGGCCAGGTTGAGCGGCTCGTCATAAACCACGGCCGCGCCGGGCGAGAGCGACTTCACGTCCTCGACCGCGGTCTCGGCGTTCATGGCCACCAGGATGTCGATCTCCTTCTTGCGGCCGATGTACCCGTCCTTGTTGGCCCGGATGGTGTACCAGGTCGGAAGCCCGGCGATGTTCGAAGGGAACAGGTTCTTGCCCGAGATCGGAATGCCCATCTGGAAGATGCTGCGCAAAAGCACCGAGTTCGACGACTGCGATCCCGAACCGTTGACGGTCGCGACCTGGATGCTCACATCGTTCTTGACCCGGTCCCGCTCGGGCCCGCGCGGAGCTTCCCGGACAGCGATATCACTGGAGGCCATACGTGAGAGTTCCTTTCCTGTTCCCCACAGCCTATGAAAATGAGGTTGGAGTCACCCGAAAAATTTATTGTACCTCACCGAGGCGCGCTTGGGGACGGCGCGGACCCGGCTGCTACGCTTACACCAGGGAGAAGAATTGGGCCATGTGACGGAACTTCTCGTAGCGCGAGGCGACCAGATCGTCACCGCTCTTCCCTTTCAGAGCGGCGTAATGCTGTTGCAGGGCGGCATCGAGCAGGGCGGCGGCCGCCTCATGGTCGGTATGGGCCCCGCCCTCGGGCTCGGGCACGATGTCGTCGATGCAGCCCAGCTCCTGCAGTTCCTTGGGTGTGATCTTCAGCGCCTGGGCGGCCGCCTCTTTCTTGCCGGAGTCGCGCCACATGATGGAGGCGCAGCCCTCGGGCGAGATGACCGAGTAGATGGTGTTTTCCATCATCAAGACGCGATCGGCGACCGCGATGGCTAGCGCTCCGCCCGAGCCACCCTCTCCCGTGACCGTGGTGATGATCGGCACCCGCAGGCGCGCCATCTCGCGCAGATTCCTGGCGATGGCTTCGGCCTGCCCGCGTTCTTCCGCGCCCATGCCCGGGTAGGCGCCGGGCGTGTCCACCAAGGTGAAGATCGGCCGGCCGAATTTCTCCGCCAGCTTCATGAAGCGCAGGGCCTTGCGATAGCCCTCAGGGTTGGGCATTCCGAAGTTGCGATAGACCTTCTGCTTGGTGTCGCGGGCCTTCTGGTGGCCGATGATCATGACCTCGTCGCCATGGAAGCGGGCGAAGCCGCACACGATGGCGGGGTCATCGCTGAAACCGCGGTCCCCGTGCAGCTCCGTCCAATCGCGGAAGACGCGCTCGGCATAATCGAGGGTATAAGGACGTTGCGGATGGCGCGCCATTTCCGTCTTCTGGAAAGCGGTCAGGTGAGCATAGAGCTGATGGCGAAGAGCCTCCACCTGGTCGTGCAGGCGGTGGAGTTGTCGCTGGGCATCCTGGTTGTCGCCGGCGGCGGCCTCCAGGCGCTCGATCTCGCGCTCGATGTTCTGCAGTTCGCGCTGGGCTTTGGAGGCTGGATCCATGTGCGTTGCGGCAGCCGATGCTTCCACGACCCCGTCCTTTCCTTTGAAGAGGCGCGCCTTGCGCCGGAAAACAGCGGGACTCAGTCGATGATGCGGACGCTGCCACGCCCGCACAATTCCTCGACCCGGCTGATGAAGGCCCGGTCCGGTTGCACATTATAGCCCTCGGCTTCCATGACCACCATAAAGTCGCCGGGGCGTTCCACGTCGAACAACACCTTGGCCTCGCCCTTGCGCTCCACGCAGATCGAATGCAACGCGTCCACCGTGGCGCCGGTGGCCGTTTCGAGCGGCACCCGGATGCGCAACGCCCGAGGCAGCCTGGGCTGGGCCTGCTCCAGTGGTGTGATCTCGCTGACCGTGACCTTAGGGCCGGCGTTCTCCTCCACCCGTACCCCGCCGCGAATGAGTACCGGCACTTCCAGCTTCACCTTCTCCCCCAGGCGGCGAAACGCCTCCGGAAAGACCAACAAGTCCACCGAGCCCGCCATATCTTCCAGCGTGCCCTGGGCGTAGAAGTCGCCCTTCTTGGACTTGAGCACGCGCAGGTTGGTGATGATGCCCGCGGTATGGACCTCGTCCTTGCCTGTGGAGGACTTGAGGGCGCAGATGCCTTCGGTATCGAGGGCGCTGAAGTCCAGCAACTTGTCGCGGTATTTCTCCAGCGGATGGCCGGTGATGAAGAAGCCGAGGATCTCCTTCTCGGCGGCCAGGCGCTGATGCTCGTCCCACTCGGGGACGTCGGGCAGCTGGTCGTTGGCCGCCGGGGCCGCGGCCTCGTCGCTGAAGGAGATGAACAACCCGTGCTGGCCGGATTCGGCGTCGCGTTGCGATTTCTGGGCGCGCTCGATGGCCTTGTCCAGCACCGCCATGAGCTGCGAGCGCCGGCCCAGGGAATCCATCGCGCCCGCCTTGATGAGCGACTCCAGCACGCGCTTGTTGAGCAGCCGCAGGTCCACCGTCTCGCAGAACTGAAAGATGGACTGGAAGCGCTCTCCCCGCGCTTTCAAGATGGAGTCGATGGCGTTGTGGCCGACGTTCTTCACCGCCGCCAGCCCGAAGCGGATGGCGTTGCCGTGGGGCGTGAAGTTGGCGTCGGAGACGTTCACGTCCGGCGGCTCGACGGGAATGCCCATCTCGCGGCACTCGTTGATGTACTTGACCACGTTGTCGGTTGAGCCCACTTGCGAGGTCAGCAGGGCGGCCATGAACTCCACCGGATAGTGGGTCTTGAGATATGCCGTGTGATAGGCCAGCAGGGCGTAGGCAGCGGAATGCGACTTGTTGAAGCCGTAGCCGGCAAACTGCTCCATCAGGTCGAAGATCTTGACCACCTTCTTTTCAGGGAAGCCACGCTCCAGCGCTCCGCGCAGGAACCGTTCCCGCTGTGCCGCCATCTCTTCCGGCTTCTTTTTACCCATGGCGCGGCGCAGCAGGTCGGCCTCGCCCAGGGAGTACCCTGCCAGGCGGTTGGCGATCTGCATGACCTGTTCCTGGTACACGATGACGCCCAGCGTCTCCTGCAGGATCTGCTGCAATTCCGGCAGCTCGTATTCGACCTTCTTGCGGCCCCACTTGCGGTCGATAAAGTCGTCGATCATGCCGCCCTGGATGGGCCCGGGGCGGTAGAGCGCGTTCAAGGCGGTCAGGTCCTCGACGCTGTTGGGCTGGTAACGGCGAAGCACATCGCGCATGCCGTGCGATTCGAACTGGAACACGCCTGACGTCAGTCCGCTGTGGAAAACGGTCTTGTAGGTCTTCTCGTCATCGAGAGGGACCTGGCTGAGGTCGAGGCTGCCGCCCCGCTGGACGATGAGCTTCAGAGTGTCGTCCACGATGGTCAGGGTGGTGAGCCCCAGGAAGTCCATCTTGAGCAGGCCCATCTTCTCGATGGCGCTCATGTCGAAGGCGGTGACGATCTCGTCGTTCTTGGTCTTGTGCAGCGGCACCAGCTCGATGAGCGGCTGGGGAGCGATCACGACCCCAGCGGCGTGCACCCCGGCATTGCGTACCAGTCCTTCGAGCTTGCGCGCGGTGTCGAGCAGTTCCCGGATCTGGGACTCGTTCTCGTACGCCTGTTGCAACTGCGGCGATTCCTTGATGGCGTCGTCGAGCTTGATGTTCAGGGTGTGCGGGACCATCTTGGCGATGCGGTCCACGTCGTTGTAGGGCATGTCCATGGCTCGCCCGACGTCCTTGATAGCCGCCTTGGCCTGCATGGTCCCGAAGGTGATGATCTGCGCCACCTGCTCCCGTCCGTACTTGCGGGTGACGTAATCGATGACCTCGCCGCGACGGTTCATGCAGAAATCGATGTCGATGTCGGGCATCGAGACCCGCTCGGGGTTGAGGAAGCGCTCGAACAGCAGCTCGTGTTGCAGCGGATCCAGGTCGGTGATCTGCAGCGAGTAGGAAACCAGTGAGCCGGCCGCGGAGCCGCGTCCCGGGCCGACCGGGATGCTGTGCTCGCGGGCGTAGCGGATGAAGTCCCAGACGATCAGGAAGTAGCCGGAAAAGCGCATCTGGCGGATGATGCCGATCTCCCAGGCCAGGCGCTGCTCGTAATCGGAAAGGCTGCGCTTCAGCCGCCCCGCCGCCGCTAGTGGCCGCAGCGCCTCCATCCGGCGGGCGAACCCCTGCCGCGTGATGTGCTCGAAATAACTGTCGAGGTCGTAGCCAGCCGGGACCTCAAAGTGGGGGAAGGGCGACTTCACTTTGCCCAGCTTCACCGTGCAGCGCTCGGCGATCTCCTCGCTGCGCGCGAGCACCTCGGGAGAATCCTTGAAGACCTGTGCCATCTCCTCGCCGCTCTTGAGGTAGAACTGGTTGGTCTGGAACTTCATGCGGTTGGTATCGCGGATCGACTTGCCGGTCTGGATGCAGACCATGACGTCCTGGGCGTAGGCGTCGTCTTCGCACAGATAATGGGAGTCATTGGTAGCGACCAGCGGCGCTCCCAGTTCCTGCGCGATGCGCCGGAGCCCGGGCATGATCTTGCGTTCCTGCTCCAGCCCCTGGTCCTGCACCTCGATGAAGAAATTCTTCTCCCCGAATATCTCGCGGAACTGCCCGGCGGCGGCGCGCGCCTCGGCGTGCTTCCCTTCCAGCAGGTTCTCGGCGACCTCTCCCTTCAGGCATCCTGACAATGCGATGAGCCCCTGCGCGTGCTCGGCGAGGAACCGCTTGGAGATCCTCGGCTTGTAGTAGAAGCCATGCAAGGAGGCCTCGCTGGTGATGCGCACCAGGTTGCGGTAGCCCTCGTCGTTCTCCGCCAATACGACCAGATGGTTGTAGGAATCCCCTTCCGGCGGGGTGCGCTCGATGTTGTGGTCGTCCTTCTTGCAGATGTAGAGCTCGCAGCCGAGGATGGGCTTGATGTCCTGCTTCTTGCAAGCGTTGACGAAATGCAGGGCGCCGAAGATGTTGCCGTGGTCGGTCATGGCCACGGCTGGCATGCCGAGTTTCTTGGCGGACTCCGCCAGCTTCTCGACATCGCAGGCGCCGTCGAGCAGCGAATAGTCGGTATGGAGGTGAAGATGTACGAATCGCGACATTTGGCCTGCTCTGGTCCTGATCGCGGTGGGCTGACGCCAGGGACGCCGTTGGCTGGATCGTTACTGTGATTCTATCGCAGGCAGGTTGCAACCAGAATGCCCGCTCAGCGTTTCTTCTTGCTCTTCTTGGCCGGCTTGGACTTCGTGGGAGCGTGGGCTCGCGCCGGCTTGGCCGGCTTATTGGGCGGCCCAGCAGGGTGCTTCTTGACGGCGGCCGGAGCGGGGGCGGCTGCCGCTGCGGCACTTCCTGCCGCAGCCTTGGGGGCTTTCTTGCCTGAGGCTGCAGGCGCTGCTGCTTCCGCGGCTTTCGCTCCCCGGCCCCGTTTGCTGGGCGGGGGAGGCGGAGGTGCGGGCGGTGGCGGAGCGTACGGCTTCAGGAATTTCAGGGTCTCGGTCCGGGAGCGCAGCTTGCCATCGAGCAGCAGGAAGAAGATCTGCTCGGTCAGCTCCTGGTAGCGCGGCACCTCCGGAGTGATGTGCAGCTCCGCCATCTCCGGCAGCGGGATCTTGTCTTTGACCTGCCGCCACTTGGTCAGGAAATTCTTGATCTTCTGGGAGACGCTCTGGTTTCGCGACGTGGTTTCCAGGAACAGGATGGTCTCCGCCTTGCCGGCGGACAGCAGCTTCCAGGCCAGGGACGGCGTGGCCGCCTCTTTGCTCGTCAGGCGCTTGGCCAGGTCCTTGGCCTCGTCCTCCAGCCGCTTCCAGCTTTGCACGAAGGCCCGGTTGGAGATCAGCTTCTGGAGGGCGCTGGCGTCCGCGCCCGACATCCTCCCGGTGAGCATGTACATGACCGCCGGGCCGGAATCGATGGCGCCATAGCCCAACGACTGCATCTGTTCCCGGGTCTTGAGCAGGCTGGCGAGGCCGCTCGCGTCCACCTTGGCCACCGTCCAGCGGGGATACAGCACCTTGAGCCACTCTTCCTTCTCCAGCGCGCGCATGATGTGCAGCGGGTCTTCCTCGTAGGCCAGCTGCTCGATCTCGTAGCCGATCTGCCGGTCGTTGATGCGCTCGATGTAGTTGCCTTCCTTGGCGGCATCGTAGCGGGCCTGGGTACGCTCCTCCAGGTTCCAATGGAAGCGCGTGGCGAAGCGCGTAGCCCGGATCAGGCGCGATGGCTCTTCCAGGAAGGAGTAGTTGTGCAGGATGCGGATGACCTTGTTCTCGATGTCCGCCACCCCATTGGCGGGATCGAGCAGCAACCCGCGCGAACCCTCGTTGAGCGAGAGGGCCATGGCGTTGATGGTGAAATCGCGGCGCCGCAGATCGTCGATGATGGTGCCCTGGGAGATCTCGGGCGGGCGGCCGGGCTTTTCGTAGCGCTCGTTGCGCGCCATCCCAACCTCGGCGCGCACGTTGCCGGGAAGCAGGAGGAAAAGAGTGCGCGTGTCGTCGTCCACCCACTGAACGATGGCTCCCGCCTTCTCCAGGTCGCGCTGCAGCTTGAGCGGATTGCCCTGGACGGTGAGATCGACCTCGCGGATGGGGAACCCGCTGATCATGTCGCGCACCGCGCCGCCGGTGAGATAAACGTTCATCTCATCGGCGCGGGCGACGTCGGAGACCAGGGCCACCGCCCGCTGTTGGTCCGGCGTCAGCCGGGTCTCCATCATGTAAATGTAATCAGCCATTCAGGCGACGCCCGGCGGAGGTCCTGTGGAAATCCGGCCGGATCCTGCCGTTCTGTCTGTAAGTGGTTCCGAACAAGGCACTTAGCCGCGCCACGGAGGCCGCGGCAAACCCCACACATTAACATACCGTTGCCCTTTTGGCTACTGGGGGTCGGACGGGCCGCGCGGCGCCAGCAAAAAAGTGCGACAATCGGGACGCAAGCCACAATATCTGGTACCGCATGCCGTCCACCCACAAGAAGGTGATCGTGCGCAAGATGGACCGCGACAGCGTCCAAGGCTACGTCGCGCCCGCCTTCATCGTGGACGGCAAGGTGGAGCTGCTGAACACCGCCGGGAAGGTGGTCCTGATCGACCTGGCGGACGTGAAGGGCGTGTACTTCGTTCGCGGCTTCGACGAGACCGAAAGCTTCGCGCGCAAGACCTTCGCCACCCGGCCCCGTACCGAAGGCCTCTGGGTGCGGCTCAAGTTCCGGGACAACGAGACCCTGGAAGGCATGATGCCCAACGACCTTACCCAGCTATCCAGCGATGGCTTCCTCGTCACTCCGCCGGACACGCGTTCCAACACCCAGCGCATCTTCGTGCCCCGCACCGCCCTCGCCGAGCTCACCGTGCTGGCGGTGATCGGCGGCATCGGTGGACGCCGCCGCCGGGCCGCACCGACTCCGGAAGGCCAAGTGCCCATGTTCACGGAATAGCTTTTTGCCTGCTTCTCTCGACCCGTCAATTACAATCTGGCCTTTGTAATTCGCGGTGAAGCGCTTATGAAATTATCTGACATCGCATCCGCCCTGCATGCACGCCTCGACGGCGCTGACTGCGAGATCACCGGGGTGGCGGGGATTGAAAAGGCCGCTGCCGGGCAACTCACGTTCGTAGCCAATCCCAAGTACGCGGCAGCGGCCAAGACGACGAAAGCCTCGGCAGTGATCGTGGACGAGGCCTTCCCTGCTCTGGCGACCGCGACCCTGCGAACCAAGGAGCCGTACCTGGCGTTCGCCCGCGCCATCGAGTTTTTCTACCGGCCGCCGCAGTACGCCCCGGGGGTGCATCCGACCGCTGTCGTTCATCCATCCGCCAGGATCGGCCGCGACCCCCACATCGGCGCCTACGCGGTGGTGATGGAGAATGTCGAGATCGGCCACGATGCCGTGCTGCTCCCCCATGTGGTGGTCTATCCGGGAGCGCGCATCGGCAATCAGTTCTTCGCCCATGCCCACGCGGTGGTGCGCGAGCATTGCCGGCTGGGGGATGGCGTGATCCTGCAGAACGGTGCGGTGGTCGGAGCTGACGGCTTCGGTTTCGCACCCGACCTGCAGAAGCACTGGCACAAGATCGTGCAATCCGGGCCCGCGGTGCTAGGCGATGCGGTCGAGGTCCAGGCCAATGCCTGCGTGGACCGCGCCTCTATCGGCGAGACGCGCGTCGGGCGCGGCACGAAGATCGACAACCTGGTGCAGGTGGGCCATGGCTGCGAAGTCGGCGAGGACTCGCTCCTTTGCGCCCAGGTGGGGCTGGCGGGCTCGACCGAGATCGGCAATCACGTGATCCTGGCCGGGCAAGTGGGCGTCGCCGGGCACTGCAAGATCGGCGACGGCGCCGTCGCCACGGCGCAGAGCGGGATCCCCAACGACGTTGAGGCCGGTAAGATGGTCAGCGGTTATCCCGCCATCGAGAACCGGCAGTGGTTGCGTTGTGTAGCCGTTTTCAACAGGCTGCCCGAACTAGCCAAGGCGGTTCGAGCGAGAAAGGGTTCCGACGACGAGTGATGCCAGCGGCCCCGGCTGCATCCAATCTCCCCAATGGCTGAAGAGCGATCACAACCGGTCAAGGAACAGAAAAAGCCCATCCGAGTGCTGCTGCTCGACGACCGCGAGGACAACCTGCTGCTGCGCTCCACCATCCTGCGCAAACAAGGCTACGAAGCGGTGACCGCGGCCTCCATCGAGGAAGCCCAGGAGCAGCTGGACGCGATCGACATCGCGGTCCTCGATTACCACATGGGCCGGGGCAAGTTCGGCACCGACGTGGCCACCTCGCTGCGCCAGAAGCGCCCACACGTGCCGATCATCATCCTGTCGGCCACGCTCGATCGCGCCTTCGGCGGCGGCCTGGCCGATATGCACCTGCTGAAGGGACACAGTTCCGTGGACGACATGCTCGCCGCCCTGCGCTCCTTCGAATCCAAGAAGCGCGGCAAGCCGGTGGTGGTGGATGCCCGCGAGTTCTATTACTCGCGCATCAGCATGGCCATGGGCGACGATATCGCGCTCGAGGTCCTGGACCGCGATGGCAACTGGCAGTACGTCAACGAGTACTTCGCCCGCTTCTTTGACAGGAAGCGCGACTGGTTCACCGGCAAGAACCTGTTCGAGAGTTTCCCCGAGAGCGAGGGGGAGTGGCGCGACATCATCCGCAACGTGGCCGACACCCGCGAGACCTACATCGATCGCTCCCTGCGTGGCCTGCCCCACCTGCCCAAGAAGAATCCGCGCTACGTCTGGAACGTGCTGGTCTTCCCCCTCAAGCTGCACGACGACCGCGACGGCGTGGTGCTGAGCGCCCGCATCATCGAGAAGAAACCGTCGTTCTAACTTCTGTATTGCTCGGGCAGCGCGCTTTCGATCTTCCCCCGCACCGCAGCCATCAGCGCCTCCCGGTCGTTGTACTGCTTCGGATCCATCGGTTCGTGGAAAACCACGGTCACGGTCCCCTTCCTGACGCCGAACCGTCCCTTGGGCCAGAGCTCATGGGAGCCCACGATGGTCATCGGGATGACGGGCACGCCGGTCTCCATCGCCAGGTAGAACGGCCCTTTCTTGAAGGGCAGAAGCTTGCCGTCCACGGAGCGCGTCCCTTCGGGAAAGACCATCATGTTCAAGCCTTTCTTCATGACGGCGCCGGCGCGTTCGACGCTGGCGATGGCCGCGTCGCGATTGGCGCGGTCCACCGGCACCAGGTCCCCCAAACGCATCGCCCGTCCAAGCACCGGGACCCGGAACAGTTCCTTCTTCACCAGTACCGACGTGCGCCGCGGAATAACCGGCACCACGATAGGCGGGTCCAGGTTCGAGGTGTGGTTGCACATATAGATGTAGGTGAGCATCGGGTCGAAGCGCTCCCGGCCACGCACCTCGACGTTCACCCCGGTGAGCCGCACCCCGGTCCAGGCCAGCCACATGGCCACGCGGTAGAGGAAATCGGCGCTGCCGGTGAGGAAGGTCCAGGGAAAACAGATGAGGGCGGCGAGCGGCACGAGCAGCGTCCAGAACACGATCGCCAGCAGAAGCCGGAACACTTAGCGGGTTCCTGCCGCCGGTTGCGATTCGCCGCGCAACCAGGCGGCGCGGCGAGCGCGTTGCGCCGCGGTGACGTTCTCCATCTCGACGATGGCAAAATCCTGCTCTTCGCGCGCTCCCAGCGTGATCTTCAGCTCCCGCGCGCCCCGGCGCCCCCGGACCTTCAGCCGCAGCGTGTCCCCGGGACGCATCCCCGAGATCGCGGTCTCGAGGTCGCTGCTGACCGGCTTTCCGTTGATCTCGACGATGCTGTCGCCGGCGTTAAGCCCCGCGCGCTCCGCATCGCTCCCCGGCGCGACGGAAAACACGGTGGGAGACTGGTCGAAGTTCCGGGCGGAGACGAACCCTGCATCGGGAAATACTGACTTGCGGCGGTCGAGCCGCAACCCCACGCTGCGGAAGAAATCGTCGTAGGGGATGGGGGTCACGCCCGCGACGTAGTTCTCGAAGAACCCGTCAAAGTCCGTGCCCGTGACCTGCCCGACCGCCCAGCGCACCCCGGCGGTATCGTCGAAATAGCGCCCCTCGTAGAAGTAGTTCTTGTCCATCCACTGGAACAGGTCGCGCAGCGACTTGGTCCCCTGGGTGGCGTCGCGCATGGCAAGGTCGAGAAGGATGCCAACGATCTCTCCCTTGTTGTAGTAGTCGATGGAGCGTTGCGGGGTGCGGTACTGCGGATACTTGTCAAACCAGGCATCAAGGGAGCTCTCCTCGACCGACTGGATGCGCACCGCCGGCCGGCTCTCCAGCCGGTGGATCTCGCGCGAGAGCGCGAGCAAGAACTGCTGCTCGCTCCAGGTCCCGGTGCGCAGCAGGATGTAATCGGCGACGGTGTTGGTGAAGCCCTCGCTGAACCACAACGCTGTAGTGAAGTTTTCGTGCAGGTAGTCGATGGGCTCCAGCGACCGGGGCCGGATCCGCTTCACGTTCCACAAGTGGAAGAACTCGTGGGCGGTGACCGACGGCAGGGCATGGGGGTCTTCTTTCAAGCGGTCGGCGGGCACGTCGATGGCGGTCGAGTAGGCGTGCTCCATGCCTCCGCCTCCGCCGTTCCGGGGAAAGTGATAGATGAACAGGAAATCGCCGAACGGCTGGTCGTTCATCCAGGCGACCTCGCTGGCGACCGTCTTGCGGACCATCTCGCGCACGGCATTCGCGTCGTAGTCGGCAGGGTCGGCATGGATGGCCAAGTGGTAGCGAGCGCCTCCCTCCTCGAAGTCGAGCCGCGCGAATCTCCCCATCTCCACCGGCGCGTCCACCAGGTGGTCGTAGTTGCGGGCGGAGAAGCGTCCCATGCGGGCCGGTTCGCCCGGACTGAGCGAGGGCAAGACGGTGGCCACGTCCCAATCAGGGGGCAGATCGTGGAAGGTCACCGTCATGAGCGAGTCGCGCGCGTCCGTCGGGTACATGAGCAACTCGGCCAGATTGAAGAATCCGTGCTCGGTGTTGAGCTGCGCGCCATAGGGGCCGGGCTGGTCGGCCAGGATGTCGTATTCGATCTCCGCGCCGCTCTCCGCGTGATAGATCCGCCACGTGGTTTTGTCGATCTTGCGGACCGGCAGGGAGCGCCCGGTGGCGTCACTCGCCGTTACCCGGCGCACGTACTGGGCAAAGTCGCGGACCTGGTAGAGCGCGTTCCAGACCGGAAGCTGCACCTGGCGCTCGGAGGAAGTCCCGGCCACGTGGATGCGCACGTGCACCAGGTGCTCGCTCATCCTTCCCAGGGAGACGTGGTAATCGATGGGTGACTGCGCCGCGGCGGACGCAGCCAGAGCCGCCAGCAGGATCGAACGCAGGAGTGTCTTGGAAGATAGCTTCAAGTCCGTGCCGGGACCTCCCGTAGCGATCTCAACCGCTGGGGGAGCTTCTCATAGATGCCGCCGAATCCGCCGTTGGAGAGGATGGCCACCACATCGCCGGAGCGGAGCAGCGGGGCGACGTCGGCGACAATGGCATCAGCATCCTTCGATTCCTGCGCCGGGACGCCAGCCGCGCTCACCCGCTCCACCACCCGCGCGACCGAGAGGCGCTCGGGCTCGGGAATGGCGTCGGCCTTGAAGACGCTGGCCACGCGCACCTGGTCGGCCAGTGCCAGGCTCGCCACGAGTTCGTCCTCGAATACCCGGCGGCGCAGGGTGTTCGATCGCGGCTCGAAGATGGCCCAAAGCCCCCGGCCGGGGTACCGCGTGCGCAGTGCCTTCAGCGTGTGGGCGATGGCGGTCGGGTGATGCGCGAAATCCTCCACGATGGTGATGCCGTTGATCTCCGCCCGCACCTCGAGGCGCCGCTTCACGCTCCGGAAGGTCTTGAGGGCGTGCGCGATCACATCGGCGGGAATGCCGTACCCAGCCGCGATGGCGACAGCGGCGGTCGCGTTCAAGACGTTGTACTCGCCAGCCAGCGCGAATTCGAGGTTGGCAAAGTGGCGCTTGCGGTGCAGCACAGTCCAGCTGGTTCTGGCCGGCTCAAACTTCAGATCCACGACCCGCCACGCCGCGTCTTCGCTGAAACCATAGCGCTCTACCGGGCAGAAGGCCCGGGCCACGCATTCGTCCACGGTAGCGCTGTCGTCCCAGGCCACCAGGCGCCCGCGCCGCGGCACCAGGTTCACCAGTCGCTTGAACGCGGTCTTCACCGCCTCCAAGTCCTTGTAGATATCGGCGTGGTCGAACTCCACCGAGGTCAGGATGGCGGAACCCGGCATGTAGTGCAGGAACTTGGGCCCTTTGTCGAAGAAAGCGGAGTCGTACTCGTCGCCCTCGATGATGAACTCCCCGCCCTCCCCCAGGCCGAAGCTCGAGCCGAAGTTCTCGGCGATGCCGCCGATGAGGAACGACGGCTTACGTCCCGCCGAGTGGAAGATCCAGGCCAGCATCGAGGTGGTGGTCGTCTTTCCGTGGGTGCCGGCGACCACGATGGGCTCGCGCATCCGCAGAAACTCCTGATAGAGCAGGTCGGGCAGGGAGAGCATGGGGAGGCGCTGGTCGAGGGCGTACTCCAGCTCCACATTGCCGCGCGAGATGGCGTTGCCCACGACGACGAGTTCCGGGTGCGGCTTCAGGTGGGCTTCGTCGAAGGGCTGCGCCACGCTGATGCCCAGGCCCGCGAGAAAATCCGACATTGGGGGATACGCGGCCTGGTCGGAGCCGGTGACCCGGTATCCGCGCGCTTGCAGCATGCCGGCCAGCGACGCCATGGCGGTGCCGCAGATGCCGATCAGGTGGATGTGTCTGGGCGTCATCGGGTCTTGGCCGTGGCTGCGGCGGGCACGGTCGCGGTTTCCAGGATGGTAAGCGAGGCCTCCGCGCCCACATGGAGCGCCGCGCGCACGCCCAGCGGCAGGGTCACGTTGGAATGGGTGACGTGGCCAGAACGCAATCCGTAGGCGACGGGCACTCCCAGGTCGTCAACCACGCGCTTCACCACGTCCTGGAGTTTGTAAGCTTGGTCCTCGGACTGGCGGCAGTCGAGCATCTCCCCGAAGATGATGCCTCTGACGCCGTGGAACTTTCCCGCCAGCTTCAATTGCATGAGCATGCGGTCGATCTGGTAGGGCTTGGCGGCGACATCTTCCAGGAACAGCAGGGTGCCCGCGGTGTGGATCTCGTAGGGCGTACCCAGCGAGGCCACCAGGATGGATAGGCAGCCGCCGTACAGGTTCCCCTCCGTCTCCCCCGGCGCCAGCGCCTCGAGTCCTGCGTTGCTGCCCAGATTCCATTGCGACGCACCGCCCAACGCGGCCATCAGGGACGACGCGTGTACCCCGTCGTCGCTGGCGAAGTCCTTGTTCATCATCGGGCCATGGAAGGTGACCAGTCCCGCGGCATCGTGGAACCAGGTGAGCAGCGCGGTTACATCGCTGTAACCCATGAAGATCTTGGGCGCCCTGCGCAGCACCTCGAGGTCGATGTGGCCGAGCAGATAATTGCTGCCGTATCCGCCGCGGGCGCAGATGATGGCGCGCACTTCGGGGTTCCGGAACATCTCCTGGAGGTCGCGCGCGCGTTGCTCGGCCGTGCCTGCGAAGTAGGGCGCTTCCCGCCCGAACACCGACTCGGGGACCAGGACCTTGTATCCCTGGCGGCGCAGGTTCTCGCAGCTGCGTTCGAAGGATTCGCGGTTGAAGGGGCTGGCCGGGGCGACCACGCCGATGGTGTCGCCCGGTTGCAAGGCTGCGGGCTTCAGACGCGGATTGGGCTCGGCCGCCATTCTCCCCGCACGCGGGAATCCCATCTTAAACGAAAAACTCTCCCCGGCAGACGAGGCGCGCCGGCCCGCGCAAGAACACGCGTCCCTCCCAGCGGACGCTCTGCGCGCCCCCGGGGGCGCGGACCTGCACCGGGGATTCCGCCTTGCCGCTGGCGATAGAAGCCACTGCGGAGGCGCACGACCCGGTGCCTGAAGACTGCGTCTCGCCGACTCCGCGCTCGAAAAAGCGGGTCTCAATCGCGCCTTTGTTCACAATGCGTACCAGCTCGATGTTAATTCCGTACTTGAAGTCGTGATGTTTCCCCATCTCTGCCGCCTCGGCCTGCCATCCCGGGCCGAACTCCTTCAGGAAGACGACGAAATGCGGGTTCCCCATCGAGACCGGGATGCCGCTCACCTCGCCGAATGCCAGCTTGATGGAGAACTCATCGCCGACTTGCGGCTCGCCCATGTCGGTCTCGAACTCGAATGCTTCCCCTTCGCGTCCGACCAGCTGGCAGGACTTCACACCGGCTCCGGTCCGGACGGTGACCTGCGCTCCGCCATGCTCGGCGATCCAGTAGGCGGCGACACAGCGGGTGCCGTTGCCCGAGATCTCCGCCTCCGAGCCGTCGGCGTTGAACAGCCGTGCATGGACGTCCGAGCTGCGGTCGGGAAAGAGCCATTCCACGCCGTCGGCGCCCACGCCCTGGTGCCGGTCGCAGATGCGCCGGGTGAAGACCGCCAGGTCGGCGGGCGCGTGGATCCCCTCGATGAGGATGAAATCGTTGCCGCAGGCTGAGGCTTTGATGAAAGGGACTGCCGTCATTGGCTTCGGGTGGCTGGATTGTATCAGCGGCTCCTAGCGCTTGATAGCGGCCCGGCTCCCGTAGATCGTGGTGCGCGGTTGTCCGGTGCTGGTGATGACCAGCAGCATTTCGAGGTCCTGGGGATGCCGAGCCACCGCTTCGGCCACCGGGCCGCCGTCCGAGGCGATGACGTAATCGGCGTAGCCCGCCGGCGCCTCCATGGCCTGCTGCCACAGCGGATAGTTGCTCTCATTGACCACTCGGCGCAGGGGCACGCCCGCTCGCCGGAGAGCATCCACATGGTCGCCCACGAACATCAGCAGCCGGGCGGTCGCAGGCAGTTCTTCCAGCTGGTGGGCCAGAGCCTTCTCGTAGGCGATGCGGGTGCGCGAGTTTTCCATCGCTTCCCGCAGCGTGATCGGGGTCGTTCCCCAGGCCGTGAGGTAGCTGCCCACCAGGACGGTGCCAAATGTCAGCGGCACAAAGGCCTGCCAGCGGCGGCCATCAGTTCGCGCGAGGGCGTAGGCCATTGCCACCGCGGTGAAGGTGGCGACCGCCGGCAGCGATTGCAGGCCGTAGCGCGTGTTGTAGTACGAGAACGGCCACCATACCGGCAGGAAGATGGGCACTGCTTCGTAGGCGATGGAGAACGCGTAGAACGGCAGTGGCAGCCAGAGCAACAGCCAGATCCAGCGTCCCAACGCGATCGCAATCACGGTCCCGGCCGCCGCCAACAGGAGGAGCCACGGTTCCCAGCGTCCCCCAGCCAGATCCAGCTTCGTGCATTTGAGGAAATAGACGGCTGCCACCCGCATGTCGTGATACCCGGGATGCCTTGGAGCACCCGCCGGCGTGGTGCGCTCCAGGATGGCTTTCGCCGAATACGGTCCCCGCGCGAACTCCAGGGGATCCTGGAAGAGGCCGTAGTTGTAGGCCATCCACAGCGCCGGGGTCAGCGCCCCGAGAAGAACAAAGCAGATCGTCGCCCGGCGTAGGCTCGCGTGCGCGGGACGCGCCAGCTCCGCCCATCCCGGACGCCTTCCTAGCACCACCAGCATGACGATGCCGCACAGGATGGTGAGCGCCCACCCGTCGTAGCGGGTCAGGATGGCGGCCGCCAGCACCATGGCGCAACGCCGCAATGCGGCCACTGCCTTGTTCTCGTCATCGTGGCGCAGGCGGCGCGCGAAATCGCTGAGGAACACCAGCGCCCAGATGAACTCGGCGAGATAGAGGGACTCGTTCAGCGCGGTGGCCTGAACGTAGATCAGGTTGGGATTCGCTCCCAGGACCAGCGCCGCGAACCACCCGGCCGCGGAAGCGTGCGCCGAAATGGCGGTCTCGGCGAGTACACTCCGCACCAGCCGAAACACCCCGACCACCGCCAGTACGTACCCGAACATCGACGGGAGGGAGCCGGCTGCACCGCTTCTCCACAATGCGTCGCTGGCTACAAAGGGCACAGTGAGCAGGTGTTGCAGGGGCAGCCAGACCGTGCCGAATTGGGCAGGTCCGGGCGTAAGCGAATCGACGACGCGCCGCGCGATGCCGATGTGCGCCACCGCATCGCCGGAGAGCAGCACCTGGTCGCGGGCTTGGAACGCGAGATAAGCGAGCAGTGAGGTGACGGTCGCCAGCGAAGCCAGGAGCCTGGTTTCGGGTTGGGGCGCTTTCCATGCCAAATCGCCCGGCGCTCCTTAGTCCAGGTGGGTCAACTCGCGGAAGATCTGGAAGCGCTCTTCGATCTCGTTGCGGCTGAGGCGTTGCAGCTGCTCGGTCCCGAAACATTCGACGGCGAACGACCCCATCACGCCGCCGTAGAACATCGCCCGCTTCAGCACCTCGCGTTTCAATTCACCCTGGGAAGCGATGTAGCCCATGAAGCCGCCGGCAAAGGAGTCGCCCGCGCCCGTCGGGTCCTTCACCTCCTCGATGGGCAGCGCCGGCGCGCGGAACGGATGGCGCCCGACGCCGAAGGCTCCCTGCCCGAAGAAGATGGTGGCGCCGTATTCTCCGTGCTTGATGACCAATGCCTTTGGTCCTCTGGCCAGGATCTTCAGGGCAGCCTTCGGCAGCGAGTGCTCCTGCGCCAGCATCTTGGCTTCGCCATCGTTGATCAGGAGAACGTCGATGCGCTTCAGGGTGTCGGCCAGCTCCTGGGGCTTTCCGCCGATCCAGAAATTCATGGTGTCGCCGCCCACGAACCTGGCTCCGGCCATCGCCTTTCGCACTTCCGATTGCAGTACCGGATCGATGTTGGCCAGGAACAGGAATTCGGAATCCAGAAACGTCGGCGGGATCTGGGGTTGAAAATCCTCCAGCACATTCAGCTCGGTGCGATGGGTCTTGGCCTCGTTCAGGTTCGCGCCGTACTCACCCGACCAGAAGAACGTCTTGCCCTTGGAGCGCTGGATGCCGGAGGTATCCACTCCCCGGTTCTTCATCACCGCTTCGTGCTCGGCGGTGAAGTCCTCGCCGACCACGCCCACCACCCGCACCTGGGTGAAGTAACTGGCGGCCAGCGAAAAGTAGGTGGCCGACCCGCCGAGGATGCGTTCGGCGGTTCCGTGAGGCGTCTTGATGCTGTCGAACGCCAGCGAGCCGACCACGAGCAGCGCCATTACGCCTTGGCCTCCTTTCCGATGTACTTGCCGACGATCAGCTTCAGCCGTTCCAGGGTCTTTGGCGGGATCTTGCTGCGGTCGGTGATGAGCGCTTTCGCCAGCGCCGACCCGCAGGCGCACCGCCGCTCCTTGGGCATCGCCTTCACCGCCTCGCGCACCACCGAGCAGGCGTGCTCCGCGTTCTTCCCAAGATTGGAGATCACCTGTTCGAGGGTGACGGAATCATGCTCCGGGTGCCAGCAATCGTAATCCGTCACCATGGCCACGGTGGCATAGCAGATCTCGGCCTCGCGGGCCAGCTTGGCTTCCTGGAGATTGGTCATGCCGATCACGTCCGCGCCCCAGCTGCGGTACAGGTTGGACTCCGCCTTGGTGGAGAACTGAGGACCCTCCATGCAGACGTAGGTGCCGCCGCGTTTGCCGACCACGCCGGCGTTGCGGCACGCCGCCTCAAGCACCTTTGTGACTTCGTGGCAGACCGGATCGGCGAAGGCCACGTGGGCCACCATGCCGTCCCCGAAAAAGGTAGCGACACGACGGAAGGTGCGGTCGATGAACTGGTCGGGAATCACGAATTCCAGCGGCGCGTGCTCCTGCTTGAGCGAGCCCACCGCCGACATGGAGACGATCCGCTCCACTCCCAGCTGCTTGAACCCGTGGATGTTGGCGCGAAAATTCAGTTCGCTGGGCAGGATCCGATGGCCGCGGCCGTGCCGCGACAAGAACGCCACCTTGCGCCCCTCCAGGATGCCCGCGACATAGGCGTCCGAGGGTTCTCCGAAGGGCGTCTCCAGCTTGAGCTCCTGTGTCTGGGTCAGCCCGGGCATGGAGTAGAGCCCGCTGCCGCCGATGATCCCGATCTCCGCTTGCCGCAAGTTACGCTCCTGGAACGCGAATCGCCGATTATACAAAACGAGGTGGCTGGCGACCTTTGGCGGATCGAATCAGGGGTACGGGAGGAACGCCGGGTGGATCGGGAGCGGTGGAACCGTCAAGGGCTTGGGCGATGGTTCCCGCTTGGGCTCAGGCACAGCTTCGGGAGGCCGCTCCAGGACGATCTCCCGGATGCGGGCCGCGGTCTGGTCGTCAAAGCTTTCCATCACCAGCACCGACTGTCCCCAGGGCTCGACGAAAACCGGGCCGTCCTCCGTGTTCCACTTGTCGGTCCCGGCCACGCGCTGGGCGAAATTGCCGCTGGCGGGTGCCGTCGGCGCCCGCTCCAGCCGCGTATACCGTTTGCTCAGCCACGAGCTATAGAGCTGCGCGAAACGGGTAGCATCCTCGTGGCTGGCCCAGCGCGACAGGTAGAACACCGCCAAGTCTGCCGCCTGCACCGGCCTCGACGTATCTAGCTTGTGTTTCGGACGGACCACTACCCAGTACAAGCCACCGCGCCATTTCGTTGACAGCTCATCGGCCAGCTTCTGGTCCCCGAACTGCTTCAGGATGACGTATACGTCGAATTGCCCGACCTCGCCCGCGTCGTAGCTCTGGTAGTTCTTCTCCACCACGGCTGCGATGCGCGGAAAGGGCATGGGCGGGAGTTGCTCCCGATCCAGGTACGCCTCGGGATTCATGATCTGGCGCGTGTTTTGGGGAGGTACGCGCAGCGCCGCATCAAACGCCAGTTGCGCTCCGCCCACGGCCAGCAATTTCTGCTCGAAGCCCATCCCGAAGGTGTACGCGAACAGGAGTGACTCCCGGATGTACAGGGGCGCGGATTGCAGCACCGGCGAGCTCTGGGTCTCCTCCAGGGTCTGTTGCTTGAACATCTCCGCCATAAAGGGAGCGTCGGCCACCGAGCGTCCGCTGGGCGCGAGGATGAAGTCGAGCATCACCAGCATGGCCTGCCCTTCCGAGACCGATTGCCGCGCCGCCCGTTCTTCATCGGGCTCGAGCTTGTAGGGGTCGCTCTTCCCCAAAGCATTCTTACTGCCCCGCATGTCCGGAACGACGTCCGACCATTTCTCCAGGTCGAAGTTCTGGTCCTGCAGCGCATGGGTGAGTTCGTGGGCCAGCACCGGTTGCTGCTGGTCCGGTTCGACCCAGTTCAGCAGATACATGGTCTTGGTCTTGGGGTCGTAGAAACCCTCGACCTGCTCCTCCAGCATGCGCACCAGGAAAGAGCGCAGGTCGAAATCCCGCGGAACCAGCCCTAACTTGCGCAGCACCGCCTCGGTGCGCCGGAAGCGCTGAGTGTCAGGGTCCTCGTCCATCTTCGTGATCAGATAATCGTGGAACTGCGTGCGGCTCATCAGCTCGCGCTTCACCGGTGCGCGGATGGGCAGGCGCGAATCCTCGCTGGCGAAGCGCAGGATCTCGTCCACCGAGCGGAAGAGTTGTTGCGCTTCCTCGGGCGTGATTTCCCGTTCCGGTTGCGCCTTGGGTTTGGTGGCCTGCGGAGGCTTGGCCGGCGCCTGGGGCTTGGGCGCGGGTTGCTGTGCGATCGCTGCACCGACCGCGAGCAGGACTGTTGCAATACCGAGCACCAGCCCGCGAACGAGTTTGTGAAAGGCATCCAACTGGATGATAATTTCTAACACAGGGGCTCCGGCGGCGTTGCGCCGCTCTTCGCGGCAGTCAATGAGCGAACGGGATACACGCAGACTGGCCAGGGAATATTTCCAACTGGCCTACGAATGTCAGATGCGGGGCGACTACCACGAGGCCATCGCCTACTACACCCGCTCCATCGAGTCCTTCCCCACCGCCGAGGCCTACACCTTCCGCGGCTGGACCTACTCGTTCCTGGGCGATCTCGACCGTGCCATCGACGAATGCAAGCTGGCCATCAACCTGGACCCGAGCCTGGGCAATCCCTACAACGACATCGGCGCTTATCTGATCGAGCAGGACAAGTGGGACGAGGCCATTCCCTGGTTCCAGAAAGCGATACACGCCGCCCGCTACGAAGCTCGCTGCTATCCCCACCTCAACCTGGGCCGGGTGTACGAGAGGAAACAAGAGTGGAAGCGGGCGAAGGAATGCTACGCCCGTGCCTATTTCCTCAACCCCCACTACACCGAGGCCCGGGTCGCCCTGCAGCGTCTCCAAGCCCGGTTCAACTGACGTCAGACCTTCCCTGCGATCCAGTCCCCCGCTTCCCGCGTCCCTAGTTTGCCCCCGATGTCCTGCGTTGTCTTCTTTGCGCGTACCGCCGCCAGCACTGCCCGATTGATGCGCTCCGCCTCTTTCGCCATCCCCAGATGCGCCAGCATGAGTGCCGCGGTCAGGATGGCTCCGATGGGATTCGCGATGTTCTTGCCGGCGAAAGGCGGCGCCGAGCCGTGTACCGGTTCGAACATCGAGGTGCGCCCGGGATGGATGTTCCCGCTGGCCGCCATGCCCAGCCCGCCCTGCAGCCCCGCCGCCAGATCGGTGATGATGTCGCCGAACATATTGTTGGTGACGATGACGTCGAACTGTTTGGGGTCGCGCACCATGTGCATGCAGAGCGCGTCCACATACATGTGCTGGGCCTCGATAGCGGAGTATTCCTGGGCGACCTCCCTGAAGGTGCGCTGCCAGAGCCCGCCGGCGAAGCTCATGACGTTGGACTTGTCGGTCATCAGCACGCGCTTGCGGCCGTGTTTGCGGGCGTACTCGAATGCGTAGCGGATGATGCGCTCCACTGCCTTGCGCGTGTTGAAGTCCTCCTGGGTGGCCACCTCGTCCGCGGTTCCCGGCTTCAGCACGCCGCCCGCGTCTACGTACGGTCCCTCCGTGTTCTCGCGGATGACAACGAAATCGACGTCCTCCGGCTTCACGTTCTTCAGCGGGCAGAGCGATTCGTCCAGCAGCTTCACCGGACGGACGTTGGCGTACAGGTCCATCCTGAAGCGCATGCCCAGCAGGATCTCTTTGGCGTGGATGTTAGAAGGTACGCGCGGGTCTCCCAGCGCGCCCACCAGGATGGCGTCGAAGTCGCGGGCCAGCATGGTGAATCCGTCCGCCGGGATGGTGGTGCCGTCCCTCAGGTAGCGGTCGGCGCCCCAGTCGAACTCCTTGAACTCGAGCGGGGCTTTGGCAGCCCGCAGCACCTTGAGCGCCTCGGCGATGACTTCTTTGCCGATGCCGTCGCCGGGCACGACTGCGATCTTCTTGGAGCCTTTCACGGAGAGAGACTATACCAGCCCGTCTCTGCGCTGCGACGGGGTTGCGACACCTTGGCTATAATCGATGGTTCGGATGGCGATCACAGTTCTCACCGAGAAGCTCAAGTCCGCCGGAGCCCGCATCGCGGACTACCGCGGGGCGGAGACCGCCGCCGCCTTTTCAGATGCGGTGAAAGAGTTCGCTGCCCTGCGCTCCGGTTGCGGGGTCTTCGATCTCGGCTGGCGCGCCAAGCTCCTGATCACCCGCAGCGACCGCCAGAAGTGGCTGAACGGCATGGTCACCAACAACATCCGCGACCTTGGCGTCGGGCACGGCAACTACAGCTTCCTGCTCAATGCCCAGGGGCACATCCTCGGCGACATGTACCTGTACAACCGCGGGGATTACATCCTGCTCGACACCGACGCGGCGCAGGCGGCCAAACTGCGGCAAGCACTGGAGCATTTCATCATCATGGATGACGTCGAGATCGCCGACGCCAGCGACAAACTGACGGCGATCGGGCTGCTGGGCCCCAAGGCACAGAGTGTGTTGTCGGCAGCTGGGATCGAGCCTCCCAGCCTGGAGCCACTCCAGATGCGGGACGCAACCTGGAACAGTGTCGGAATCACGCTCGTCGCCGCCGAGCAAGGCGGATTCGAGCTCTGGCTCGCCTGCGCAAATGCGGCCAAGCTTTGGGACGCGCTGCTCGCCGCGGGAGCGGCCCCGGTCGGCACTGAGGCCCTTGAGCTATGGCGCATCGCCCACGGGATTCCGCGCTATGGCCAGGACATCCGCGAGCGCGACCTGCCCCAGGAGACCGGGCAGATGCGCGCCCTGAACTTCGCCAAAGGCTGCTACGTCGGGCAAGAGATTGTAGAACGCATCCGTTCGCGCGGCGCCGTGCACCGCCAGTTCAGTGGCTTCGAGATCAAGGGCCCGCCGCCAGCGGCCGGGACCAAGCTCCAGGCCGGCGGCAAGGACGTCGGTGAATTGACCAGTGTCACCACTCTGCCCGGCGACCGGACCGTCGCGCTCGGCTACATTCGCCGCGAAGCCGCCGCGCCTGGTGCGATTTTGACGGCGTCCGAATCGAAGGCTCGCATTGCGGAATTACCGTTTGCTCTCGAACCAGTGCTCAAGAGCTGAGTCGTGGTAGAGACGCCATGAATGGCGTCCCTACTGGAAGAGTTCTGCTATGGCCGAAGAAAAGAAGTCCGAGTTCACCGT
The DNA here is from genome assembly GCA_035543055.1 of Terriglobales bacterium. Classification (NCBI taxonomy): domain Bacteria; kingdom Pseudomonadati; phylum Acidobacteriota; class Terriglobia; order Terriglobales; species Terriglobales bacterium. The sequence continues at coordinate 29,528 of DATKKJ010000077.1, forward strand.
CACCGACAAACGCAAGTTCACCTCCGAAGGCGAACGCCGCGACGAGGCCACGCCGGAGGAACGGATGGTCCCGCCCGCGGCCGAGGCTCCGCCTCCTTCACCAGAGCCTGCGAGCAAGGAGCACGCCGACGTCCCGCCACCGCCCACCGCGGAGGAGCGGCAGGCAGGCAAGGACGCGTACGAGGAATCACGCAAGCAGTTCGCTCCCTCGCCGGTGAGCGGCCGCGCGCCCCAGGAGTACGAGATGAACTTCGAGCGCCTGGTCAGCTCGCTCTACATGAGCGGCGCCATGGCGCTGGGCGGGATGCAGGATGAGGGCGGGAAGGCCATGGTGGACATCATTGGCGCGCGCCAGACCATCGACATGCTGGCGGTCATCGCCGACAAGACCAAGGGCAATCTCGCCCCGGCGGAAGAGAACCTGCTCCAGAGCTGCCTCTTCGATCTGCGCATGGCCTACGTGCAGATCACCAACCTGATCGCGCAGCAGGGCCGCGCCGAGTCGCCCCCGGAGAAGAAATGAGAGCCACCCTGACGGTGCTGGGCAGCGGGACGTCGATGGGTGTACCCACCATCGGCTGCCAGTGTGCGGTGTGCAATTCCGCCGATCCGCACGACCAGCGTACCCGGCCCTCGATCATGGTGGAATACCAGGGGCATGCGGTCCTGATCGACACCACGCCCGATTTCCGCGAGCAAGCCATCCGCCAGCGCATCCGGCATCTCGACGCGGTCGTTTACACGCACGGTCACGCCGACCACATCCTGGGCCTCGATGACCTGCGTCCTCTCACCTTCTGGCGCGACCAGAACATCCCGCTGTATGCGACCCCCGAGACCGCGGAGATCATCCGCCGCATGTTTCGCTACATCTTCGACGGCGACTACAAGTACGGTGGCCTGGCGCAGGTGGAATTGAAGGAGTTCGAAGGACCGCTGGAACTGTTCGGCGCGACCTTCCTCCCCATCAAAGTGCTGCACGGCGACGCCGTGATCTACGGTTACCGCTTCGGGGCGGCTGCGTACCTGACCGACCACAGCGACGTGCCGCCGGAATCGATCGCGCAATTGCAGGGCCTCGACATCCTGTTCCTCGATGCCCTGCGCAAGCGGCCGCACCCAACGCACTCCACCCTGGAGAACTCGGTCAAGCTGGTGGAGCAGATCAAGCCCCGCCGCGCGTTCTTTACCCACATCTCCCACGACCTGGGGCACGCGGAGACCAATGCCGGCTTGCCGCCGCACATCCGTCTCTCCTACGACGGCCTGAAGCTGGAGTTCGAGATCTGAGCGCGATGCAGATCTTCCACCATCTCGAGGGAGTCCCCGCTGATTTCGGGCCAACCGTGCTCAGTGTGGGCAATTTCGACGGCGTCCACCGCGCGCATCATTACGTGCTGGGCGAGGTGGTGAAGCGGGCGCGAGAGATCGGCGGCCGCTCGATGGTGGTGACCTTCGACCCTCATCCCACGCGCATCCTGCGGCCTGACGTCGCCCCCAAGCTGATCACGCCGCTGCCGCGCAAGCTGGAGCTCCTGGCCGCGACCGGAGTCGATGCCACGCTGGTGCTTCCCTTCACTCGCGACCTCTCGCTCACCAGCGCGCAGGACTTTGCCCACCAGGTCCTGGGCAAGCGCCTGCACGCGCGTGAAGTGCACGAAGGCGAGAACTTCCACTTCGGGCATCGTGCCGCCGGCGACACCACGCGCCTCAAGGAATACGGTCGCGAAGCCGGATTCGAAGTGAAGGCTTATCCCTACATGAAGGTGCGGGGCGACAAGGTCTCCAGCAGCCGGATCCGCGAGCTCCTGCGCGACGGCAACGTCGGCCAGGCGCGGCATCTGCTGGGATGGGTATTCAGCCTAGTGAGCGCGCCGGGGCGCGGCCGTGGCTATGGCCACAAGTACACCGTCCCCACCATCAACCTCACGCGCTACGACGAGCTGGTCCCCAAGGACGGGGTGTACGTCACTCGCACCCAAGTGAACGGCGAATGCTTCGATTCCGTGACCAACGTCGGCACACGCCCGACCTTCGGCGCCGAATCGTTCGCCATCGAGACCCATCTGCTGAATTTTCATCCCATCGCGCTGACCGCGGAGACCAAGGTGGAGCTTTGGTTCCTGAAGCGCCTGCGCGACGAGATGAGATTTCCCTCGGTGGACGATCTGCGGGCGCAAATCGCCAGGGACGTGAAGACAGCGCGGCGTTACTTCAACCTGCTGCCGCCGCTCACTCGCCCATAGCCAGTGTGGGATCGGTGGCGGGAGCCTCGCCTCGCCGCTCCGGCAGTTGCACGATCACCGTCGCTACCACCACCAGCACGACCCCGAATATCTGCCACGGCAAGAGCCGCTCGGCAACGAAGGTCGCCGCGAACAGGATGGCAAAGACCGGCTCCAGACAGCTGGTGACAATGGCGCGAGTCGCGTCGAGATACTGCAGCCCGGCAAAATACAACGAGAACGGGAGCAGCACGGAGACGCAGGCGAAGACGAACAGGAACGCCCACTGCGCGCCGGAGTAGTGGGCCGCCGCGATCTTCCACGGGGGGTTGACGACCAGCCAGAACAAGACGGCGCCAAGAAGTACGTAGGTGAGAACGCGCCAGCGGTCGAAACGCGCGACCAGCCCGTGTCCGAAGACGTTGTAGAAAGCGAACGACAGGGCCGCTCCCTCGGCGGCGAGGACGCCGAGCGTATTCAGTCTCAGGCGGGCCTGCCCGCCGATCACCCCGATGGCCAGCGCACAGCCCGCGACCGCCGCCGCGACCGACAGCACGCGTGGCAAGGTCGCCCGCTGCTGTCGCCGCGCCACCAGGTACAGCAGCACCCACACCGGTGCGGTGTACTGCAGGATGATGGCGGTGGCGACCGTGGTCTTCTCGATGGCGAAGTAATAAAGGAAATTCGAGGCGGCGACGCCCACCACGCCGACGATGAAGCATAGCGCCACATCCGCTCGCGGCAGAGAAAGCCCCGATCTTCCCCGCAGCATCAGCAGCAGGGGTGCGAGGACCAGGAGAGAGAACGTAGTGCGGGTCTGGGCCAGGATCAAGGGGTTGATCGGACTCACTGCGCCACCGAGCAGGCGGCCGGTGAATACCAGCTTGCCGAGGGTGGCGGCGCCCCCCCAGCAGAACGCCGCTCCGGCGATCGCCAGGTATCCGCGCAGCGGGTGTCGCTCAGCGGGCAAGGGCCTCGTCGATCTGCTCAGGATCGAACCCGACCAGCACCTGTTCGTCGATGACGATAGTGGGAGTCGCCCGGCTCCCGTAGGTCTCCACCAGTTCGCGCACCGCGCCGAAATCACTGCTGACGTCTTTGTCTTCGAATTGGATCCCTCTCTCCGAGAGGTAGGCCTTGGCCGTATAGCACGGCGGTCAGCCGGGTTGGCTGAAAACGATCACCCGCTTGTTGGTCATTCGCCGATAAGACTCCTGAGCATAGGAAAAAGCTGCATCATTTTTCGTCCAGCACCACAGAATACGTGATGCGCGCGGTCTTTTGTAGCATGGCGGCGACCGAGCAGTACTTCTCCTCGGAGAGGCGCACGGCGTCTTCGACCGCTTTCCTGCTGACCTTGCCCCGCACCCGGTACACCAGCTTGATCCGGGTATAGACCTTGGGAGGAGAGTCTGCCCGTTCCGCCTCGGCATGCACCTCGACCGCCCGAAAAGGTTCGCGCTTCTTGCTCAGGATGGTGACCACGTCCGAGGCCGTGCAGGAGCACAGGCCTTCAAGGACCAGCTCCACGGGGCTGTTGGCGGTCTTGGCCGCCCCTGCATCCACCACGACGGCGTGGCCGCTCGTGGCCTTGACCGTGAATCGTTCGTTGTCCATCCAGATGGCGCTTGCTTCCACCATGTCTCTCTCCTAGCGGCGGTTGTCGGTCAGGGGCTCGGTGTGGATGAGTACCTTGAAGAGCTCGGGCGCCGCCTGCTTGAAGCGGATCTCCAGCGCGGTGGAGACGTCGTGCACGCGCGCCAGGGGCAGCGAGTCCGGCATGGTGCAGTGGCAGGAAAGGTACAAGCGCTCGCCGACCTTCTTGAAGGTGAACTCGTGGGCGTCAAGGATCTCCGGGAATTGGGTCACGATGGTCTTCAGCTTGTTCTCCAGGCCGGAATCCACCATGACCGCATCCGGAGTCTCGATGGTGGCGGGCTCGCTCTCGATGTGGGTCAGGATCGACGAGACCTCGGGAACGCTCTCGCGGATCTCCGCTTCGAGGCGGGTGACCGTATCGTGGGCGTCCTTCAGCGCCATGCGCTCATCCAGTTCCAGGTGCTGCTCCACGTGGAGACGGCCGCCGAGGTCCTGGACGCTGACATCGTGGACGTTGAAGTTGTTGCGCGCCGCCACTCCACGGATGCGGTCGAAGATGTTCTCGCCCCTTACTTCTCGCGCGATTGGATGGACGACCACATCGGCGGCGGGGAGGATGCGCAGAACCGCGGAGGTGGCTGCGTCCACCACCTGCTGCGACCGCTGGAAGGTGAGGTTGCGGCGCAGGGCGATGGAGAGGTCGGCGAAGTAGCGGTTGCCGGCGCGCCGAATGCGGGCGCGGTCCACCCCCAGCACACCGTCGAGCCCTGCGACCTCTTCGATCATCTTCGTCCGGACTCCCGACGGAGCGGCGTCGAGCAGGGCGTCGATGGTCTGCCGCGCCAGGCGCCAGCTCACGTACACCACGACCCCGGCCACGAAGAGCGCCGCGATGGGGTCGGCGTCGCGCAGCCACGGCAGGTCTAGGCGGTTGGGGTGGCCGAGTTCCACCAGCACCAGGCCGAGGATGACTACCGAACTCGACCAGATGTCGGTGCTGAAGTGCAGGGCGTCGGCTTGCAGGGCCTGGCTGTCATACTTCAGGGCCACCCGGCGGAGCGCGCGCGACCTCCAGGCATCGAGCCCGATGGATACGAACATCACGGCAAAGGCGGCGAGGCTGGCCTCGATCTCCACGTGCTTGAAGAACAGGCGCTTGATCGCCTCATAGACGATCCAGACGCAGGTCAGCAGCAGCAGGCCGGTCTCGATGAAGGCGGAAAAATTCTCGACCTTCCCGTGGCCGTATTGGTGGTCCGCATCGGCGGGCTTGTCGGAGACCCGGACGGAGAAAAAGGTGATGACGGCCGCGATCAAGTCGAGCCCGGAATGGGCCGCTTCCGAGAGGATGCCCAGGCTGCCGGTACTGATGCCGACGACCACCTTCAGCAGCGTGATCCCGATAGCGGCCAGGACGGAATTCAGCGCCACCGCGCGCTTCTCGGCGCGCATGCCCTCCACTGCGAGCTGACCCGACGGGCTGACCATCCGGCCCATTATTCACAGGCCGGTGCTGCGCGCCAAGCGCTCGTCGCAGGACCGCCATCCTCGTTGTGATAGCATCAGTGATCGGCAAGCCTCTCTGCTGGAGCACACACAGGATGCAGTTTCTTAAGACTCTTGCACTGGCCACGACCTTGGCCTGCGCCGCCGCCGCACAGACCGGAACTCCCAAGAGCCCGACTCACAGCGAAAAGCCAAAGGCCCCTGTCCCAGTTTCGGGGGCAACGGATGCCGCTGCCGAACCGGTGATCATCATCGAGAACCTCTGCGCCCAATCCAAACCGGGCGCCGACTGCAAGACGGTGATCACGAAGAGTGAGTTCGAGCGGATCCTGGCCGCCATCCGGCCCAACCTGCCTCCCGACGCACGCCAGCAGGTGGCAAAGAAATACGTGGAGCTGCTGACATTTGCCGAAAAAGCGGAGCACGCGGGCCTGGATAAGTCCCCGGAATTCCGGGAACAGCTCCGGTTGATGCGGATGCAAGCGCTCGCGGGTGCGTATGGCCGCCATCTACAGGAGAAGTACGCCAAGGCTCCCGATGCCGAGGTCGAAAAGTACTACCAGGACAACAAGCCGGCGTACGACGAAGTCACGCTGAAACGCATCTATATCCCCAAGCCGGCCACCGGTGGCGAGAAGAAACCCCCGTTGGATGAAGCCGCTGCCAAGGCGATGGCGGAGAAGATCCAGGCGCGGGCGGTGGCGGGCGAGGATTTCGACAAGTTGCAGGCCGAGGCTGACGCCGCCGCCAACCCCGATGCTTCGAAAGGCAGTGCGCCGACGTCTACGCTGGGGGCGCGGCGCCGCGGGCAGCTTCCGCCCTCGCATGAAAGCGCGATCTTCGAACTGGGGTCCGGCAAGGTCTCGCCCCTGCTGGAAGAGCCGTCCGGCTACTTCATCTACAAGGTCGAAAGCAAGCAGCTGCTGCCGCTAGAGCAGGTGAAGGGCCAGATCGCGCGCCAACTCGAAGAGCAGAAGCTGCGCGACGCCATCCAGCGGACCGTCAGCTCGGTGAAGGCAACCTACAACGAAAAGTATTTCAAAGTGCCAACAGCGCCGGAAGCGGCGCCGAGCCAACCTTCAACCCCGCCGAAATAGACAGATGGGTGACGCTCGCCAGACCGTCTTAATCACCGGGATCGCCGGCAACCTGGGGTTGCGGCTCCTGCGGGAATTGCCCGGCATGCGGGTCATCGGCGTGGACAAGGCCGAACCCAGGACTGACCTGCCATTGCGCTTCGAATCGGTCGATCTGGGGGAAGAACCCTCGTGCCAGCAGCTGGTGGCCCTGTTGCGCGAGACCGGGGCGCAGTCGGTCGTGCACCTGGCATTTGTCATCGATCCAATCCGCACCAACGTACTTGATGTGGACCGGATGTGGCGCATCAATGTGGCGGGCACGGCACGGGTGATGGAGGCCGTCGCGGTGGTGAACCGCACCGGCGGCGCGGTGAAGAAACTCATCTATCCGAGCAGCGTTTCCGCCTACGGCTCCGACTTCCCTAAGGCGGTGAGCGAGGACTACCGCCTGGGCGGCCACACGCTCCCCTACTCCATCCACAAGCGCGAAGCCGACCAGTTGGTCCAGGACCGTGCGGGTACCCTCGGGGATTGCGCGACCTACATCCTCCGCCCTCACATCTTCACCGGCGCCACCATGCAGAACTACCTGGTGGGTGCGCTGCGCGGCACGCCCACCGGCAAGGGAGGGCTGGCAGCGCGCTTGCGGCAACGCGGAACGCGCCTGCCTATCGTGCTCCCCTTCGGACAGCGCTACCTGGAGACCAAGTGGCAGTTCGTGCATGTGGATGACGTCGCGCGCCTGATCGCCCACATCCTGCAGTGCACGGACAAGCCCGGGGAGCTGACGGTGTTGAACGTTGCCGGCCGGGGCCCGGCCCTGCGCTTCGCGGAGTGCGTCCGCATCGCCAGGGCGAGGATGATCCGCGTGCCGGGGCAGGCGGCCTGCCGGGCGGTGCTGCGGCTGATGTGGAAACTGGGGATCTCCGGCGTCCCGCCCGAGGCCCTGCCTTTCTTCATCGGCAGCTACATCATGGACACCACCCGGCTGCAGAACTTCCTCGGCCCCGACTACGAGAAGGTGATGCGGTACACGGTCCAGGATGCGCTGGCTGATTCCTTCGCGCCCCCACCGCCGGCCGGCGGCAAGCGTGAGCCCATCGTGATGGGACAGCGCTCCTCGGCGGGCGACTAGGCCTACTTCTTTCCCCGATACAGCCCGGCGATGCCGAAGGTGTAGGGAGTCCACGAGACTTCGCGGAAGCCAGTGGCGCGCATGCGGTCGAGCATCTCTTCAGGCTCCGGGAAACGGCGGACCGAGGCCGGCAAGTAGGCATAGGGTCCGCGCACGCCCGAGATCAGCGTCCCGATCTTCGGCAGCACTTTTCGGAAGTAGAAGGCGTACACGGCGCCAACCGCGCCCTTGGGCTCGCCAAAATCCAGGATCCCCGCCTCGCCTTCCGGCCGAAGCACGCGATAGATCTCGCGCAGGCCTGCATCGTAGTTGGCCAGGTTCCGGAAGCCGAAGGCCGAAACCACCAGATCGAAACTCTGATCGTGCAGAGGGAGCCGCAGGGCATCGCCTTCGACCAGGCGGAACCTCTTGCCTTCGACCTTAGCCGACGCGAACCGCAGCATGGGATGGGCAAAATCGGCGCCCACGATCTCGGGCTTCGCGCTCTGCCGACGGACCGCCAGTCCCATGTCCCCGGTGCCGCAGCAGAGGTCGAGCACGCGGGCTCCGGGGCGTTCCAGCAGATGGCGGAATGTGCCGGCAGCGCGCCTCCACCACAGCCGATCGACATTCATCGAGAGCAGGTGGTTCAGCAGGTCGTAGCGCGGCGCGATGGCGGAAAACATCTCGCGCACCGCCGCGGCGGCGGCCCGTTCGTCGCTCGAGCCCGCGGGCTGCGCGCCAACGACTTCCGGTTTCTGCGCCGTTGTCTTCACGCCTGCGAAAGGTCGCGCACTTCTTCCATCGCCTGCAGGACCGTGCGCTCCGTCACGTCGGGAACGACTCCGACCCTCCCGATCTCCGTGGGGAGGACGAAGTGCACGACTCCGTTCACCGTCTTCTTGTCGGCCTTCAGGCGGCGCAGGACATTGCGCGACCGAGTGGAGACGCGCGGCAAGGGCCCGTAGGCGAGCACCGCGGAGATCACCCGCTGGGCGCTGACGGAGTCCGTCTTCTCCATGGCGGCGGCGATCATGGAGGCCGCGATCATGCCCCAGGCCACCGCTTCTCCATGAAGGAAACGCTTGTAGGCCGTCTCCGCTTCTAGGGCGTGGCCGATGGTGTGGCCGAAATTCAGGATGCGGCGCAGTCCGGCTTCGCGCTCGTCAGCGGCCACGACCTCCGCTTTTACCCGGATGCACTCCGTGATCAGCCACTCCAGGGCGGTGGCGTCGCGTTGCAGGATGGCGTCGCGCTTCTGCTCCATGAATTCGAAGATGTCCCGGTTGCGGATGACTCCGCACTTCAAAGCCTCGCACAGTCCGGAGCGGTACTGCCGCTCAGGGAGCGTGGAGAGCAGGCCGGGATCCACCAAAACCGCGCGTGGCTGATGGAAGGTGCCCAACAGGTTCTTCCCCGCCGGAAGGTTGACGCCGGTCTTACCTCCGATGGAGGAGTCGAGCTGGGCGACCAGGGTGGTGGGTACCTGCACCACATCGACCCCACGCATGTAGATGGAGGCAAGGAACCCGGCTACATCTCCTACCACGCCACCGCCGAACGCCACGATCATAGAACCGCGGTCGGCACCGGCCTTCACCAGCCTGCCGGAGAGCTCCTCGACGGTCCGCATGGTCTTGTGGCGCTCGCCATCGCCCATAACGACGAAATCGGACCGCAAGCCGGCCTGGGCGATGGACTTAGCGAGCGTAGAACCCCAACGCTTGCGCACGGTGACGTTGCTGATGACGTACACCGGCCGCTTGCCGCCCATGACCGCGACCAGCTTCTCCCCCGCATGCCGCAATGACCCCGACTCGATCAGGGCCGCGTACGGACGCGGAGGAACGGCGATGGTGACTTCGCTCACGGCGTTTCATCATAGCCGAAGGCCGAGTCGTGGCGGGAGAAAGTCCGGCAGCTCGGCGCGCCGATGGATTGCGGCGTCGGTGTTATCATCTTCGCGCCATGAAGGCCGTCCCAGCCGAGACCGACTTCATCGTGGTAGGCGCGGGCATCGCGGGCATGCGCGCCGCGATCGAGCTGGCCGCTGCCGGGCGCGTCCTGGTACTGGCCAAGAACGAGCTGACGGAATCGGCGACCCAGTACGCCCAGGGCGGCATCGCGGTCGCACTCAGCGACGAAGACGAGATCAGCCTGCACCTCCAGGACACGCTCAACGCCGGTGACGGCCTGTGCCATGCGGAAGCCGCTAAAGTCCTGGTCGAGGAAGGGCCGGAGCGCATCCAGGAGCTGATCGATTGGGGTACGGAGTTTGACCGGCACGGCACCAAGCTGACTTTCACCCGCGAAGGCGCCCACAGCCGCTCCCGCGTGCTGCACGCCCACGGCGATTCCACCGGACGGGAGATCGGCCGCGCTCTCTACCACAAGGCCAAGAGCTTCAAGAACATCTCCTTTTGTGAGTTTGAATTCGCGGTGGACCTCTGCCATCACGACGGCCGGGTGGGCGGCGTCGAGCTGATCAATGAAAAAGGCGAGGTGAAGGAAGTCCACGCCGCGGCGGTGCTGCTGGCCACGGGCGGCATCGGGCAGGTCTACAAGGAGACCACCAACCCAAGCGTCGCTACGGGCGACGGCGTGGCCATGGCCTTCCGCGCCGGCTCCGAGATCAGCGACATGGAGTTCGTACAGTTCCATCCCACGGCGCTGTACCTCAAGAAAGCGCCGCGCTTCCTGCTGTCAGAGGCCTTGCGCGGGGAAGGCGCCGTCCTGCGCAACCAGGAGATGGTGCGCTTCATGCCGAAGTACCACCCGCTGGCGGAGCTGGCGCCGCGCGACGTCGTCGCCCGCGCCATCGCCCACGAGATGGAGCGCTCCAAGGCGCCCGATCCCTGCGTCTTCCTCGACATGACCCATCTCGAGGGCAAGCACCTGCGCGAGCGCTTCCCCCGCATCTACGCCACCTGCATGCAGTACAACATCGACATGGAGACCGACCTGATGCCGGTGCGCCCGGCGGCGCACTACGCCATGGGCGGCGTACGCACCGACCTGTACGGCAAGACCAGCCTGCCCGGGCTCTATGCCGCCGGGGAGTGCGCCTGCACCGGCGTGCATGGAGCCAACCGGCTGGCCAGCAATTCCCTGCTCGAAGGGCTGGTGTACGGCGCCCGGGCCGGCCGTGCCGTGTGCGAAGAGAAACGTCCGAAGTCAGGCAACAAGCACAACAGCGCGCACCATCCGGCTGCAGCCAGCAACTCTGCCGGCCCGCAGAACGGCCCCGCCGCCGACGACATCATCCACGGCGTGCAGGACCTGGCTTGGAAAGAGATCGGCATCGTGCGCAATGGCTCGCAGCTCCGCCAGGCCATCCATCAACTGGAGAAGTGGCGTGATCGCCTCCCTCCCCTCACCAGCCGGCGCAACTGCGAGGCTAACAATCTCTACCAGGCGGCCATGCTGATCGCGCGCTCCGCCCTGGCCCGCGAGGAGAGCCGCGGCGCCCACTATCGCCTCGACTATCCCGACCACAACGACGCCAAGTTCCGCAAGCACTCGCTGGTCAAGGGCGACAAGATCCGCTTCGAGTAGACTTCACGTAAGTTCCTGGCGACACCGCTTCCCCGCCGTTTGTGCCCGCAGACAGCGAAAAATATCTTGATTGACTGACGTGAATCGCAAATGCCTGCGGTGTCCATTCCAGCGGAGGCCCCATATGTTCGACGACAGCCTGCTGGAATCAGGTAACCGGTTCAGAACCAAGCGCGGTGCGACAACTGCCTTGTCCGCCGTGCTGCAATCGATGATCCTCGGCGCACTCGTGCTGCTGCCACTCCTGTACACGGATGCCTTGCCGAGGATGCAGATGCTCGGACCCCTGCCGGCGCCCCCGCCGCGGGCCGCGCCGCCCCAGGCGCCCAAGGTCCGCCATGCCAGCCCGGTGATCTCTCAGCTCCACGATGGCAAGCTAGTGGTGCCGTTGAGTATGCCGAAGCACGCGATCTCGATCCAGGATCCAACCCCTCCCAGCACGATGGCGATCGGCGGTCCCCCGGGAGTGGAGCACTCGACGGGTCCGGCTGGTCCGGACAGCACGATCCTCTCGATGCTCACCCCGCACACGTCAGTACCGCCCCCGCCCCGCACCGAACGCGTGGCCCTGAGCGGCGGCGTTACTGAAGGGCACCTGATCCGTCGTGTGGAACCGGTGTACCCGATCCCTGCCCGCCAGGCTCGCATTGAGGGCGATGTTGTGCTTCGAGCCGTGATCGGCCGTGACGGCACGATCGAGAAGCTGACGGTCGTGAGCGGGCATCCCTTCTTGGCGCCCGCGGCGGTCGAGGCGGTCCGCCAATGGCGATATCAGCCATTCCTGCTTAGTGGCCGCGGCATCGAGGTGGATACCGAGGTGCTGGTGCGTTTTCGCTTGTCTCGCAACCGCTAGCTGGCGCTGGCGGCATCGTTGGCATGCTTCTTGGGAAAGACCAGCGAGGCGGCAATGGACACGGCCAGCACACCCGCCACCACGCTCAGCGCCACGTGGATGGGCACGGGGTAATAGTGCGACACCAGCATCTTGGCCCCGATGAACATGAGGATGACGGCCAGCCCGTAGTGAAGATAGTGGAAGAGGTCCATCATCCCGGCCAGGGCGAAATAAAGCGACCTTAGCCCCAGGACCGCGAACACATTCGAGGTGTACACGATGA
>DATKKJ010000078.1 GCA_035543055.1 Terriglobales bacterium
GAAGGGCTGATGCGCTGGGCGTCGCTGGACGTGCATTATGTGCTGCCGCACCACGGCCTAGTGTCGCGCGAACTAGTGGACGATGTGCACGCCGCCGGACGCAGGATCATGGTCTGGACGGTGAATCACGAAAAGGAGATGCTCGCGCTCGCCGCCATGGGAGTGGACGGCATCATCTCCGACGACACCAGGCTCTTGGGCAGCGCTTTCCGCGACCGCCGGGAAGCGGAGTGATCTAGCGACTGACAAGCGTCAGCCGACAACTTAGAATGGCTGGCGCATGTCCACGGGTGAAAAATTCGAACGCGCGGTCGGCATCATGGCGCGGCTCCGCGCTCCCGGCGGCTGTCCCTGGGACCGGGAGCAGACCTTCGACTCCATCAAGCCCTACACCCTGGAAGAGACCTACGAGGTGCTGGAGGCCATCGACCACCGGGACTGGGACGAACTGACCGGCGAGCTCGGCGATCTCCTGCTGCAAGTCCTCTTCTACGCCGAGATGGCGAAGGAGGAGAACCATTTCGGCATCGATGACGTGCTCGACCGCCTCTCCAACAAGCTGGTGGACCGCCATCCCCACGTTTTCGGCGACGTGGAGGCCAAGACGTCTTCCGATGTCTTGCGCAACTGGGAGGCGCTGAAGGCCGAGGAGAAGAAGAAGCGGCTCGCCGCCGGGGGAGGGAAGTCGGCGCGGCCGGAAGAGCCGGCGAAATCCGTCCTTGCCGGCGTGTCCTCGGCCGTGCCCGCGCTGCTGGAGGCTTTCAAGCTCAGCTCCCGCGCCGCCCACGTCGGCTTCGACTGGCCGAACATCGCCGGGCTGTTCGAGAAGCTGGAAGAGGAGACGGGTGAGCTGCGCCGCGAGGTGGACCAGTTGCCGGCGCCCGGCCCGCGCCCCCAGGACCGCGGAGTCGCCGGGGCGCGTGGCGCCGTCATCCCCGAGGAGATGCGGCTGCGCCTGGAGGATGAGGTCGGCGACATGCTCTTCGTCCTGGTGAACATCGCCCGTTACCTGTCGCTCGATCCCGAGTCCGCCCTGCGCCAGACCAACCGCAAATTCCGGCGCCGCTTCCAGTGGCTGGAGGAGGAGCTTCGCAAGTCCGGCCGGTCGCCGCGCGAGGCCTCGCTCGACGAGATGGAGGCCCTGTGGCAGCGGTCCAAGGAGCAGGAACGGCGTCCATGAGCGAGATCGCCATCCGCCACTGCGATTCGGTCGAAGAGTTCGAGCTCTGCGTCAAGTTGCAGAAGGAGGTGTGGGGCTTCGACGATATCGAGGTGGTGCCCTTGCGCATGTTCGTGGTCGCCACCAAGATCGGCGGCCAGGTCATCGGCGCCTTCGACCGGGGACAGCTCATCGGCTTCGCCCTGTCCATCCCGGGTACCCGCAGCGGACACCAGTACCTGCATTCGCACATGCTGGCGGTGCGCGAGGACCATCGCAACACCGGCATCGGACGCCGCATCAAATTGGCGCAGCGCGACGACGCCCTGCAGCGCGGCTTCGACCTGATCGAATGGACCTTCGACCCGCTCGAGATCAAGAACGCCTTCCTCAACCTGGAGCGGCTGGGCGCCATCTGCCGGCGCTACAACATCAATCAGTACGGGACCTCCAACTCGCCCTTATGGGGAGGCCTGCCCACCGACCGGCTGATCGCCGAGTGGTGGATCCGCTCCCGACGCGTCGAGTCCCTCGTCAATGGGGGGCAGCTTCCTCACCTTGAGCCCGAGCGCACCATCTCGGTCCCGGCCGAGATCTACGAGTGGAAAGCGAAGGCCGAGACCCGCGGCAAGGCCGCCGACGTCCAGTCACGCAACCGCGAGAGATTCCTGGCCGCCTTCCGCGAGGGGATGGCCGTGCTCCGTTTCCAGCGCAGCCCTCGCGGCGACGGCAGCTACCTCCTGGGCCATTGGGACGAAGACTGGTCCTATGCCGCGGACCACTAGCCGATGAAGATCGAAGCCCTCACCCTCCGCGAGATCCGCATGCCGCTGGTCCATTTCTTCGAGACCAGCTTCGGCCGCACCACCGAGCGCCGCATCGTGCTGGTCACCGCTCACTGCGAAGGCGTGGAGGGCTGGGGGGAATGCGTCGCCGGCGAGAGTCCTTTCTACAACGAGGAATCCATCGAGACTGCCTGGTACGTGATCGAGGAGCACCTGGCCCCGGCCATCATCGGCCAAACCCTCCAGCGTCCCTCCGATTGCGTGGCGCTCTTCGCCCGGGTACGCGAGCACCGCATGGCCAAAGCTGCGGTGGAAGGCGCGCTCTGGCACGCCTTCTCTTTGCAGGCCGGCCAGCCCTTGTGGCGGATGATCGGGGGGAGCCGGCGCCAGATCGAGTGCGGGGTCTCCATCGGCATCCAGGATTCGGTCGAGCAGTTGCTCGACAGGGTCGCCACCGAGCTCGCCGCCGGATACCGCCGCATCAAGGTCAAGGTCAAGCCGGGCTGGGACCTGAACGTGCTGGAGCGCATCCGCGCCCGCTGGCCCGACATCCTGCTCAGCTGCGACGCCAACTCTGCCTACACCCTTGACCAGGTGGAGCATCTCAAGAAGTTCGACCAGTTCCGTCTGTTGATGATCGAACAACCGTTGTGGAATGACGATCTCTACTTCCACGCGCGCCTGCAGAAACAGCTGCAGACCGCCCTCTGCCTCGACGAGTCCATCCACCATGCACGCGACGCCGACGCCGCCGCCGGGCTCGGCGCCTGCCGCATCATCAACGTCAAGCAGGGAAGAGTGGGTGGCCTCACCGAGGCCATCCGCGTGCACGACGTCTGCCGCAACCGGGGGATCCCGAACTGGTGCGGCGGGATGCTGGAATCGGGCATCGGCCGGGCGCTCAACATCGCCCTCTCCACTCTGGAGAACTTCCGCCTCCCCGGCGACGTCTCCGCCTCCAAGCGTTACTGGAAGGAAGATGTCATCGAGCCCGCGGTCGAGGTCACTCCCGACGGACTCATCCACGTGCCCGACTCGCCCGGGCTCGGCTACAAAGTGAGGCTTGACCTGATTGAGAAGCTGACGGTCCGGAAGGAAACGTTCAAGGGCAAGACCTAACTACAAACTACAAACTACTGCTTCTCCGCCACCGCCGATTTCTGTTTCCGCAGCAGCTCGATCCCCTGGGCCAACGTCAGATCGTTGGGCACGATCCGGAAGTTTGAGGCCTGGTCGTCATCGCGGATGTGGATGGACTTGAAGATCAGCACTTTCCCGTCGAAGTTCAGCTTCATGTGCGTGATCTCCCAATTGCCATTCCCGGTCACGTCTGACTGCTGCACCATGAATTGGCCGTCCTTGTCCAGATGTCCCAGGATGCCCCAGCCGAAGTTCACGCTGCGGAAGAGCTTGCCGTCGATCTCTGCCAGGCGCTTGGCGCGCGGGTCGATGAGCATGGTACCCGCCATGCCCTGGAACACCTGCAGCTCCCGGGAAGGCGGATCGAAGTTCGGATTGGGCTTGAACTTGACCCGCACCAGGGGGCCGCGCGGCCCTTCGACCGTGCCGTCAGGCTCGAACTGGAACGCGTCCGGCAGCGCTCCCACCATCTTGCGCGTGCGCTTTTCGTCTTCTTTCTGCTCCTTGAGCTTCTTCGCTCTGGTTTGAGCATCACGCAGCAGATTGTCCAGCTTTTCGTCGTCCGCCTGGCGCTCCTCCGCGGTCAGCGGACGGTCATCGATCGCCACCAGCCGGGCGACCACCCCCTCCTTGGTCTGGATCATCTCCTTGGTCAGGATGCCGCGCTTGCCGTGCTCGCGCAGCGTATAGCGGAAGGCCGGTCCACCAGGCTTCTCATCTTCATCCAGCTGGTTCTGGATGGCGGTGCGCACCAGCGCCTGCGCCTCGGTGGCGCTGTGCGGCACAATCCCGCTGTTACCGTTGGACGGCTTCGTCGCTCCGGTGGGGGGATTCTGCCCCATGACCGCGAAGCTCGCTGACACCACCACCGCCAGCACCAGTGCCGCCTGGACCTGCTTTCTCATGGCTGTTACAGATTAGACGCCCGGGGCGGGGTTGCTGTTGCTTTTTCCTCGGCCCTTGGAGCCGGCAGGATTCTTGCCAATCCATTGATTGCAAACGACTTACTAGGCATCGCAGATTATTAGTAGGCAATTAATATCTATTAGATTACTAACGACGGGACAGCGGCAATTTGCGCCCCCACCATGCGGCGCCGTTGTGCTCGTCCCCGCCTGCAAGGACCGCGTCAGCAGTGACTCTCGGCCCTCTCTTACCAGTGCGTGGTTTGCGGAACGGCCTTGCGGATCATTTACTGATGAGTATCAGTCGGTCCAGTCGCCTCGGGCCGTCCGGGTTCGGAGGGTCGCAGGTAGGTTGCTTACGAGTAACTGCACACTCTATGGTGCGATTCCTCCCGCCGTTGTCCAAAAAGCCGATTGCCCGCTGTCTCTCGGTCGGGTATAGTCTGCACAAGCTATTCTGTTCCGGTACTTTGCAACGCAACTTTTGTGCACTTCCTGCGGCGCAGAGTGGCTCAACGTCGCGCTCTGGAGGGCCTCGCCATGTGGAAATCCAGCAAGGAAGAAGTCAAGCCGCCGGCGCCTCCCGCTCCGGCTCCACCGGCTCTCACTCCCACCAAGGAGGTTCGTCCCATGGACGCCCCGAAGCCCTTCGACAATTACAAGGCTGACGTCGCTCACATCGGCAAGTCGGTGCTGGTGAAAGGTGAGCTCTCCGGCAGCGAGGACCTTTACCTGGACGGCGAGGTCGAGGGCAGCATCCAGCTGCGCGATCACAGCCTGATCGTCGGGCCGCACGGTCGCGTGAAGGCCAACATCCAGGCGCGTGACGTCGTGGTCCACGGCAAAGTGGACGGCAACATCCGCGGCACCGAGCGCGTCGAGCTGAAGAAGTCCGCCGTGCTGGTCGGCGACATCTCCACCCAGCGCATCATCGTCGAGGACGGCGCGTTCTTCAAGGGCGCCGTGGACATCCAGAAGGAGGCCGCCAAGCCCGACACCAAGCGCGAGATGGCCATGGCCGCCGCCGCTTCCTTCTCTCCCGCGACTTCCGGCTCCAGTTCGCCGGCCCCCGGCCCGGGGAACTCGTCGCAGCCGTCTTTAGTGGAGAAGAAGTACTAAGTACCAGGTACTGGATACGGATTTATGGGTTCTGTGACGCATTCGTTCTTCCGGCTATTCCGCGGCACCCCGGCGGTCCAGCCTTCGCTGCGCGAAGCGCCACCGCGGGTCAGCCGCCGTTCCAGCGGACTGAACGAGTTCACCCGGGCCATCGCCGGGCAGCAGGACTTGCGCATCCTCGACCTGGGGATCACTTCTCCCATCAACATCGCCCGGCTGACCGAGCTCGGGCACAAGATCTACACCGAGGACGTGCTCTCCGCTTCCGGCGACCCCGCACTGGTCATGGCCACGGAGAACGGCAAGCCGATGTACGATGTGCCCCGCTTCCTGGCCGAGAATCTGGTCTTCGAGCGCGAGCTGTTCGACGCTGTCCTCTGCTGGGACATCCCCGACTACATGCCCGAAGCCTTCGTGAAGCCGATGGTGGAGCGCTTCCACTCCATCATGAAGCCGGGCGGCATCCTGCTGGCCTACTTCCATACCCGCGACGCCGGACCCGACGCCCCCTGCTACCGTTACCACCTGGTGGGCCCGGACACGCTGGAGCTGCACCCCGGCGCCCGCTTCCGCCTGCAGCGGGTCTTCAACAACCGGCACATCGAGAACCTGTTCCGCGATTTCGCCTCGCTCAAGTTCTTCCTCGCCCGCGACAACGTCCGCGAAGTGCTGGTCGTCCGCTAGCTTTCTTACCAAAGAGACACCAGGGCGCAAGAGACAAGACTGCTCAGGAATGTCATCCTGAGCGAGGCCGCTTGACAGAGCGGCCGAGTCGAAGGACCCCTACCTGGCCCGGGTGCCTTGTACGAGAGCGGAGCCGATACCCAGCGCGTTCATCGCTGCGAGTAGAGGGGCTCGCAGCAGCCGCGGCAGCCCTACAAACCGCCGCAACCATGATGCGTTGTAAAACACCGGAGCCAATCTCCTCTTGTACTCGCCTTCGTACCACGCCGCGCCACGTCCCAGCACCGCCTCAGCGGCCAGGCACCCGCTTCGCAGCGCCAGGGTGATACCGTCGCCCACGAAAGGGTCGACAAAGCCGGCGGCGTCGCCGGCGCACAGCACCCGCCCGCGCAGCGGCATCGGCTTTCCCAAGACCAACGGCGACGTCGCCACCGCTTCTCCCACCAGCCGCCACTCGCGGCTGCGCCTGGCCAGCGCCGGATGCAGCGAAAACACTTCGTCCAGACTCGAGGCCACCTCCGCCTGCACCATGGCGCAGGCATTCACCTGCCCGCCGCCGATCGGCTGTACCCCGCAATAGCCGCCGCGGAAGAAATAAAGGTCCACGCTGGGACGCCCGGCCTCGCTCGTCCGGAAATGCGCTTTCAATCCTAGGTAGCGCCGGCGCCCCGCCGGCTGTCGCGCCGGCGTCTCGCCGGGACGCAGCTTCGACCATCTCCCGCTGGCGTCGATGGCAGCCGCCGCGTGAGCGACTTGCGTGGCGGGGCCGCCCCCGGCCGCGAACGTGAGACGCGACTCTTCTGCGCTCTGCTCGACCGCATAGACTTCGGTTTCCAGCCGGCATTCCGCTCCCGCGGACCTTGCCGCCTCCCACAGCGCGAGATCAAGCTCATAGCGCGTGATGCTGGCTGCTTCCGGCGCGATCGGCACCTCGACGCATTGTCCGTCCACGAACAGCCGCGAACCGCCGATCCTCGGAGCCGAAACAAGCAGCCGCTCGGCGACCGCCGCGTCCAGAGCTCGCAGCGTTTCCAACCCTTCGCCAGAGACGAACTCGCCGCAGACTTTTTGCCGCGGCAATCGCCCGCGCTCCAGCAGCAACACCCGCGCACCGGCGCGCGCCGCGGTGATGGCCGCCGCTGTTCCGGCCGGCCCTCCTCCGATCACCAGGAGATCGTATGTCTTAGTCATCCGATAGTTCATCCGCCGGAGCTCGTCACTCTTGTCATCCTGAGCGAGCGCGCCTTGCGCGCGAGCCGAAGGACCCCTACTTTCTTGTGAAATCCTCGCGCCTGTTCTTCCAGACGATCACGGCCATGCGATAGAGGTAGTGGTTTGTTACTTCGATGCTTCCCGGCACATCGCGCAGCAACTCTCGCATCTCGCTGGGTGTGTAAGCCGCCCGCACCGACGCCGGGCCGTCGTTGCGTGTCAGCGGGCTGCGATACAGCGGAAACCCCGCATACACCAGGGCCAGATGCACGGGGCTGCGGCGGAGGTCGTTGATCAACACCGCCAGCCGGCAGACCCGCAGCGCCTCGACCACGAACTGCCGCACCTGGCGCGGAGCGAGATGATGGACGAGCAGTGAACAGCCCACCACGTCAAAGCTCCGGTCGCGGAAGGGAAGAGCGGTGGCGTCGCCGGCGACGCCCAGCAGGGTCCGATCCAGGTGAGACGCGGCGCGGTCAGCCACCGCAACCCGCAGCTTGATACCCCGCGGCTCCAGCCTTCCGACCGCGGCTCGCGCCAGGTCTCCGCCGGCCCCGCCCACATCGAGCATCGACAGCTCGCGAGCGCCGCTCCTGCGCGCCACCCGCTCCAGCATCGAAACCATGGTCCCGATGCCCCCGAACCAGCGGTTGATCCGGCCCAGGTCCGCGAGCGCAACCCCCAGCTCGGGGGTGGTCCAGGCCTCCGCATCCATCAGCTCGGGAGTGACCATGCGTCTCATCGGGCAATTGAGAAGTCGGGTGATTGTGTGATTGGAGATGATTTCCGGCTCAATTACCCAATTACCCGATTTCTCAATTCCCCAATCACACGGTTTCCAGTTCTTCTTCCAGTAGCTGCTTGTTATACAGGTCGGTGTAGTACCCGTTGCGGGCGAGCAACTCGTCGTGGGTGCCGTACTCCACGATGCGCCCGCCATGCAGCACGGCGATGCGGTCGGCGTTGCGCACGGTCGAGACCCGGTGGGAGATGAAGATGGTGGTCCGCCCCCGCATGAGCTCCCGCAGATGGGTCAGGATCCGCTCTTCGGTGTAGGTGTCCACGCTGGACAGCGCGTCGTCCAGCACCAGGATGCGGGGATTGCGGATCAGCGCCCGGGCGATCGCCGTGCGCTGCTTCTGTCCCCCGGAGAGTGTGATGCCGCGCTCCCCGACCAGCGTGTCGTACTGCTCGGGGAAGGCTTCGATGTCGGCGGCGATGCTGGCCGCCGCGGCCGCCTCGCGCACCTGCCGCTCGTCGGCGTCTTCGGTCCCGAACGAGATGTTCTCCCGCACCGTGGCGCTGAACAGGAAGGTCTCCTGGGGCACGAACCCGATACTCCGCCGCAGGGCCTCCAGCGGCACCTCGCGTATGGGCCGCCCGTCGATCAGCACGGTTCCCGGCGCTGCGTCGTAGATGCGCGGGATCAGGTTGACCAGCGTGCTCTTTCCCGACCCGGTGGGCCCCACGACGGCCAGGCTGCTGCCCTCCGGCACCTTCAGGTTGATGTCGTGCAGCACCGCCGTCCCGTTGTACGCGAAGTCCAGGTTGCGGAACTCGAGCTCCCCGCGGATCTGCGTAGCGACCGGCGTCCCGCCCGTCGATTCGTCCGCGATCCCCGGCTTCTCCCGCATGATCTCGTCGATGCGTCCCAGCGACGCCGTGCCCCGCTGGAAGATGTTGATCACCCATCCCAGCGCGATGATCGGCCAGGTGAGTTGCACCATGTAGGTCAGGTACGCCGCGAAGCCGCCGACCGTCATGTGTCCTTCAATGGTCTCCCGTCCGCCCAGCCAGAACACCAGCACGAAGGCCAGCCCCAGCATGGTCTCCAGGGTCGGCCACAGCATGCCCATCAGCCGGATGAGGGGCAGGCTGCGTCGCACGTACTCGCGGTTGGCTTCTTCGAAGGCCTCGATCTCCGCATCCTCCTGCACGTAGGCGCGCACCACCCGCACGCCGGAGAAATTCTCCTGGGCCTGCGCCGAGATGTCGGAGAACATCTCCTGGATGCGCTCGAACCGCTCGTGGATCTGCCGCCCGAAGTACTGCACCACGATGGAGACCACGGGCAGCGGCAGGATGGCCCACATGGTCAGCCGGGCGCTGAGGTGGAACATGAAGTAGAGCGCACCCACCGCGAACACCACGGTGTTGGCCGAATACATGATGGCGGGCCCCAGCAGCATGCGCACCGCGTTCAGGTCGTTGGTCGCGCGCGCCATGATGTCGCCGGTCCGCGTCCGCTGGTAGTAGCTGTAGGAGAGCGATTCCAGGTGGCGGAAAAAGTCATTGCGCAGGTCGTACTCGATATCGCGCGAGATGCCGATCAACACCCACCGGGTCAGGAACTGGAAGATGCCCTTGGCCACCGCCACCCCCACCATCATCAACGAGAAGATGAGCAGGGTATCGCGCAGAACGTGCTGCGGGTCGCCGCTGTAGAAACGGGCCGCGATCCGATCCAGGAAATGTCCGATGGAATCGTACTGGCCGGGAGGCTTGTTCTCCAGGGTATCCACCGCGCGCCGGATCACCTGCGGGAACAGGATCCAGATGCCGTTGTTCAGCAGCACGCACAGCGTGCCCCACACGTACCCCCGGCGGTACTTCCAGAAGTACGGGTACAGCGGCTTGAGCGACGGTTTCTCCATGCGAAGCTATATAGATGTGGCGCCACCGGCCGTGGATACAGCGGTTTTGCTGCCGGTCACGGCGATTCCGGCGATCGCAGCGTTCTCGCCGATCCTTACGTCGGCACCTTGAGCAGCAAATATCCCCCGGCCATGGCGAACACGATATCGGGCGACCACGCCGCCAGCGCCGGCGGCAGCTGGCTCAGGTTTCCCATGGCCTCGAACAGCCCCGCGGTCACCCAGTACACCATGGCGATGCCGATGGCGGTGGCCACCCCGGTCAGCGCTCCGCGCCGGGAATGCCGCAGCGCGAACGGCACCGCCAGCAGGCCCATCACGAAGGTGATCACCGGGAAGGCGAACTTCTTGTGCAGCTGCACCTGCAGCCGCACCGTCTCGAAGCCGCTCTGTTGCAGGTCCTGGATGTAGCGTTTCAGTTCCTCGTAGTTCATCTCCGAGGACTGCTTCACTTCCTTCTTGAAATAGCTGGGCGGCTCGTCCAGCTCCGCGAACGTCGAGGCGTCGAAGGTGCGGAACTCCTCGATGGCCGGCCCGCGGAAGCTGCGCACCCACCCCTGTTCGAAGACCCACTTCCCGATGTTCGTTCCCCAGTGGGCCTCGCGCGCATACACCCGCTTGCGGATCTGGAAGGTCTCCGGATCGAACTCGAACGACGAGACGCCGCCGAAGTGGTTGCTGTTGGCGTCGAAGAAGTCGTAGTAGTAGATGGTCGAGTGCTGTCCGAAGATCCACTTGCGGTCCGGGCGCAGGTAGGTCTGGGCCGGCTTGCCCTTGATCTGGTTCCAGAGCGCGTCCTGCCGCTTGTTGGCGTGGGGCAGGTAGAACTGCTCGAAGAAGAAGAGTCCCACCGGCAGGATGGCGGCGAACACCAGCACCGGCAGCGCCACCCGATACACGCTGATGCCCGTCGCCTTCATGGCCGTGACCTCGTTCCATCTCTGCAACAGCCCGAAGGTCACCAGCACTGCGATGAGCACCGCCATCGGCATCATCAGGTAGATCATCCCCGGCAGCACGTTCACCAGGTACTCGCCCACGGTCACCAGTGGGACCCGGTTGCGGATGATGTCGCCCAGCAGCTCGAAGAACGAGAACACCAGCGTCAGCACCAGGAACAGGGCCAGGATCATGGCCACGAAGGTCAGGAAATCGCGCAGGATGTAGTCGTCCAGGATCTGGGGGAAGCGGGCGCTGAACATGCGCCGCCGGCTGGCCGCCCGTTCGAAGGCGCCGGCGCGGTCTGCCGCGCGGTGCTGCAGCCTCTGCATCAGCCTTCCCCACCAGCCGCGCAGGGACCCGATCTCCATCGGCATCCGGTCCACCCGCCACAGCAGGATGGCGCCACCCACCGCGAAAACAATGTTCGCCAGCCACGCTCCCATCACCGGCGAGACCTTGCCTTGGCGGCCCAGCGCCACTCCGCCCAGCATGGCGAAGTAATACAGAAAGACCAGCACGATGGTCAGAACGAAGCCCGTGCTCTTGCCGCCCTTCTTGGCCGAGAGCCCCAGCGGGATGCCCACCATCGCCAGCACCAGGCAGCCGGTGGGCAGCGCCAGCCGCCGCTGGAACTCCAGCCCCAGGTAGCGCCGGGCCGCCGGGAACATGGTCCGCGACAGGTAAAGGAGCTCCGCCGAGGTCATTTCCGCCACCGGGCGCAGACCGAATTGCGTGGTCTGCTTTTCTTCCGGTGGCGGCAGATTGACCGGGATATCGGTCTCGTCGAACTGCGTGACCTGGTATTCCTGCGGCTTCTTGGAATTGCCCTCGTGCTGTTCGCCGTGCTTCAGGTGCAGGCGCAGCTTGGTCGGGCTCTCGCTCACCACCACGCCTTCTTCCGCCAGCGTGATCCTGGGGGCTGCGGGATCGCTGATGTCGGCCAGGAAGATGCCCCTCCACAGCGCCGCACCCGCTCCCGCCCTCACGTCCTGCACGTACAGGACGGTATTGGAGAAATTCTCGTAGAAGACGCGGGGCTGGACCTCGAAGGAGGCTTGCGAGCCCTTCAGCTGGTTCTGCAGGTCAGCCAGCTTCCGCGCTGACCAGGGCGCCACCCAGACCTGGTTCGCGAGCGCCAGCATCCAGGCCCCGATGGCGAACAGCGCCACCACCCGCACGAACAGGCTGACCCCGATCCCGCTGGCCCGCATGGCCGTGACCTCGCTGTCGGCTGCCAGGCGGCTCAGACCGATCAGGATGCCCACCAGCACCCCCATGGGGATGGTCACGGTGAACGCCGCCGGCAGGGTGAAGGCGAAGATCTCGGCCACGCTGGGCACCGGCGCGCTGTTGCGCACCACCAGCTCCATCAGCCGGCCCACGTCGCGCATGAAGATGACGAAGGTGAACACACTCGCGCCCAGCAGTGCGTGCGACAGCACCTCGCGCAGCACGTACTTGGTCAGGATGCGCACGTTCGTAAAGTATACCGTCTCGCCCGGCTGCACTGCGTATGGTGCAAAGCAAAGGGCCCGCCTTTCGGCAGGCCCGCTGACTCCTGACTCCCGACTCCTGACTACTGGTGCGTGCTCGGCTGCGTCCCGGTGGTGTCCACGAGGGGTGGCGCCGGCTGCACCACTTCCTTGGGCAGCGGCGACTCCAGTGCGATGCGCAGCACTTCGTCCATGTTCTCCGCGAAGTGCAGCTTCATGGCGGTGCGCAGGTTTTCCGGCACCTCGGCCAGGTCCTTCTCGTTGTCCTTGGGCAGGATGACCTCGAAGACGCCCGCGCGGTGCGCCGCCAGCAGCTTCTCCTTCAATCCGCCGATGGCCAGCACCTTGCCGCGCAGCGTGATCTCGCCGGTCATGGCCACGTCGCGCCGCACCGGGATGCCGCTCAGCGCGCTGGCGATCGCGGTCGCCATGGTGATGCCCGCCGACGGCCCGTCCTTGGGGATGGCCCCCTCGGGAACGTGGATGTGGATGTCCACGTTGCGGTAGAACTCGCGCGGCACTCCCAGCCGCGCCGCGCGTGACCGTATATAGCTCATGGCCGCTTGCGCCGACTCCTGCATCACGTCGCCCAGCTTGCCGGTCAATAGCAGCTTGCCCTTGCCGTCCACGATGGTGACCTCGGTGCTCAGGATCGACCCGCCCACCTCGGTCCAGGCCAGCCCGGTGACCAGGCCGACCTCGTTCTTCTCGTGCACCAGGGTGTCGCGGAACTTGGTCACGCCCAGGAACTCGCCGAGGTTCTGCTCGGTGATGGTGATATTGAAGGCCGCGCCTTCCTTCACCACCTTGCGCGCCACTTTGCGGCAGACGTTGCCGATCTCGCGCTCCAGGTTGCGCACCCCCGCTTCCCGCGTGTAGCCGCGGATGGCGGCGATGATCGCCTCGTCGGTGAAGGTGATGTTCTTCTCCGTCAGGCCCGCCTGCAGCCGCTGTTTCTTCACCAGGAACTGCTTGGCGATCTCCACCTTCTCCGGCTCGGTGTAGCCGTGCAGGCGCAGCACTTCCATGCGGTCCTGCAGCGCCGGCGGGATGGTGTGCATCACGTTAGCGGTGGCGATGAAGAACACCTGGCTCAGGTCGTACTCCACGTCCAGGTAGTGGTCGATGAACATGAAATTCTGCTCGGGGTCGAGCACTTCCAGCAGCGCCGCCGACGGGTCGCCGCGGAAGTCCATGCTCATCTTGTCCACCTCGTCGAGCATGAACACCGGGTTCTTGGTCCCGGCCTTCTTCATCATCTGGATGATCTGCCCCGGGAGCGCCCCGATGTAGGTGCGCCGGTGGCCGCGGATCTCGGCCTCGTCGCGCACCCCGCCCAGCGACATGCGCACGAACTTGCGCCCCGTCGCCTTGGCGATCGACATGCCCAGCGAGGTCTTGCCCACTCCCGGAGGCCCGACGAAGCACAGGATCGAGCCCTTCGGGTTCTTCACCAGCTGCCGCACCGCCAGGAACTCCAGGATGCGCTCCTTGATCTTCTCCAGGCCGTAGTGGTCCTCGTTCAGGACCTTCTCCGCCCGTTCGATGGAGCGGATCTCTTTCGACTTCTTCTTCCACGGCACCGCCAGCAGCCAGTCCAGATAATTGCGGCTCACCGTGCTCTCCGCCGACATCGGCGGCATGGCCTCCAGCTTCTTCAGCTCCTGCAGCGCCTTCTCGTGGACTTCCTTGGGCATGCCCGCGGCGTCCACCTTCTTCTTGAGCTCGTCCCACTCGCTCTTCTCGCCGCGCCCCAGTTCCTTCTGGATGGCCTTGATCTTCTCGTTGAGGTAGTACTCTTTCTGCGCCCGCTCCATCTGCCGCTTCACCCGCGACTGGATGGTGCGGTCCATGTTCAGCTTTTCGATTTCGATGTCGAGTACGTCGCCGATTCGCGTCAGACGCTCGGCGGGATCGAAGATTTCCAGCAGTTCCTGCTTCTCTTCAATAGACAGCTGCAGGTTGGCGGCGATGGTATCGGTGAGCTTGGCCGGATCTTCCATGCGCACCGCCGCGATCATGGTCTCGTAGTTCAGGGACTGGCAGAGCTTGACGTATTGCTCAAACAGCGACGTGACCCGCTGCATGGCCGCTTCCACCTGCGGATTGGTTTCCACGGCGTACCGCGCCAGGCGCACTGAGGCCTGCATGAAACCTTCGGTTTCCGTTACCTGCAGGATTTTGCCACGCTCGATGCCCTCGACCAGGACCTTGATATTGCCGTCGGGGAGCTTGAGGCTTTGCACGATGTTGACGACAGTGCCGACCTGGTAGATCTCGTTGGGCTTGGGCTCGTCCACGCCAGCGTCGTGCTGGGTAGCCAGGAAAATTTTCTTGTCGGCAGCCAGCGCCTCTTCCAAAGCGCGCACGCTCGACTCCCGGCCCACCACGAACGGCGTCATCATGTAAGGAAAGATGACCACGTCCCGGATAGGCATCATGGGCAGTTTTTTTGTCTCGAATTTTTCCTTGGCTGTGGTCACTCCGTCTCCCGAACCAACTTAGAATGACCGCCAGCCGCCCGGCGGCGGCCTGCGGTCTTGTTAGAACCTTTGGATAGTGTACTGCAGTCACCCGGTTTTCCCATAGCCTGAGAGTGCTAAGGTGCCGGGAAAGTTCCTAGCCCGCCTTCTCCATCATGGCGAAGGAG
>DATKKJ010000079.1 GCA_035543055.1 Terriglobales bacterium
CAGCGCATCGAGCAGCTCCTCGGCATAGGCCGTGATCTTCAGGAACCACTGGGAGAGCTTCTTCTTCTCCACCGGCGCGCCGGAGCGCCAGCCGCGGCCGTCGATCACCTGCTCGTTGGCGAGCACGGTGTGGTCCACCGGATCCCAGTTGACGAAGGCCTCGCCGCGATAGGCGAGCCCGGCCTTGAAGAAGTCCAGGAACAGCTGCTGCTGGTATTTGTAATAGCCGGGATGGCAGGTCGCGAGCTCGCGGCTCCAGTCCAGCGACAGGCCCATGCGCTTCAGTTCGGCGCGCATGGTGGCGATATTGTCGTAGGTCCAGCGCGCCGGGTGGATCTTCTGGTCGCGGGCCGCATTCTCCGCCGGCAGGCCGAAGGCGTCCCAGCCCATCGGGTGCAGCACGTTGAAGCCCCGCGCCCGCTTGTAGCGCGCGACCACGTCGCCCATCGTGTAGTTCCGCACATGGCCCATATGGATGCGGCCGGACGGGTACGGAAACATCTCGAGCACGTAGTATTTCGGCAGCTTCGGGTCGTGCGCGGTCTTGAAGCTGCCGCGCTCGGCCCAGACCGACTGCCACTTGGTCTCGGTTTCCAGGAAATTGTAGCGTGATGCCATGAACGATCCGGCCTTGAACTATTCGGTCCGCGCTGTCGGACCGAACGTCCGGCCCGGCGCCGGTTCTACTGCTGCTGACCCGACATGCGCAATTGGCGGGCGCGGGTGAGGATCGCGTTTTCGAGATCCGTCCCGGTGTTGAGGGCGACCGGCGCGTCGGTCCAGGTGCCGCCCTGGTTGGTCTGGCGGAACACCGAGGCGCGGATGCCGTCGGCGCGGAGCGCGCGGCCGAGGATATAGATATTGACCTTGAACCGCTCGTCCGGCGTCTGCGGGGGCGTGTACCAGTCGGTGATGATGACGCCGCCGAAGGGATCGGCCGAGACCAGCGGCATGAAGGAGATGGTGTCCAGCGAAGCGCGCCACAGCAGGCTGTTGACGCCGACGCCGCCGGAGGCGCCGTTGTCGCCGTTGTTCTTGTCGGTGCTGAAGAGGCTGTCGGAGCCGAACACGGTGCCGTTGCCGGCGCCCGCGCCGCGCTCGGTCTTGTTGCGCTCGTCCTGGTAGGTCGGATCGCCGCCCACGCTGAAGTTGCAGGCCGTCGTGAGCCCGCCGAGCAATGCGATGATCGCGAGCGGAATCAAACGCTTGGCAAAGGCGGCCCGTCCCCAGGTCGCGGCGATTTTCATGTTGACGGCCCTTGCTGCTCCCAGATAAACGGCGGTCGCTGCGGTTGCCCGTTTTGGCGACCCGCCGAAGCCGCAATGACGTAAGCGATTTGCGGGTTTGGGGTCAAGAGCGGCAAGGTCCTTCGGGCCTTGCGTCGCGGTCGCAGGGTGGTTCTCCGCTTCGGGGTAGATTCGCTCCAAATTCAACGTCTTATCCTAGGGAAATCGCAGGCGCATCGCATGGGCCGTATCATCTGGCTGGCCAGCTATCCGAAGTCCGGCAACACCTGGATGCGGGCCTTTATCCACAACCTGCTGCGGGACCCGGGACAAGCCTACGACATCAATCGTTTGGGCGAGTATTCCTTCAGCGACTCCACCATTCATTACTATAACACCTACCTGACAAAGCCCTGGCAGGAATGGACCACCAAGGACGTCATGGAGGCCCGCTGGAAGGTCCAGCGCGACATCGGCCGGCTCTCGCCCGACGACGTCTTCGTGAAGACCCACAACGCCCATGTCGAGTTCGACGGGCTGCCGATGATCCACATGGACCTGACGGCCGGGGCCTTCTACATCGTCCGCAACCCGCTCGACGTCTGCATCTCGCTCGCCGATCACTACGCCTGCTCGATCGACGACTCGATCGGGATCCTGGCCAACAACGCCAGCGGGACCCCGAGCGGCGACCAGCTGGTGTTCGAGATCCACAAGACCTGGTCGATCCATGTCCAAAGCTGGACCCACCAGCCGGGGCCCTGGCTGCACGTCGTGCGCTACGAGGACATGCTGAAGAAGCCGCTCGTGACCTTCTCCCGGGCGGTGAAGTTCCTCGGCGTCCCGGCGCCCCGGGACCGGATCGAGCGCGCGATCGAGGCCTCCTCGTTCAAGGCCCTGCGGGCGCAGGAGGACGCGGTGGGGTTCCGGGAACGCTCCTATAAGGCCGAGAAGTTCTTCCGGGTGGGCAAGGCCGACCAATGGCGCACCGCCCTCAGCAAGGCCCAGGTGGACCGGGTGGTCGATACGCACAAGGCGCAAATGGAGCGCTTCGGTTACTGGCCACTCTAGCCGGCGGTCGTCCGGACTCGCTGAAGGCTCGTTTTCGTGTCTCTTTCTTCCTAATTTTCGCCCGTTAAGTTAATTTTTACGTGTTGATTCCCATTGGCGAGACAGGGTGCGTCCCGTGCCCGGCCTGTGTCCTCCGGTCAACATTGAGGCATCCCGCCACGCTTCCGAGCCGCGCCGAATCAGGCTGTTAGCCCGAACTGTGGCGGCGCCGCCACAGATTTGGAAAAATGCCACAGGCTTTGGCTCAAATGGTTTGACACCAGGGGAGGGTTTAGAGAAGGTTTCGATGTTTCCAGGTCGGTGGGTTTGTTCGGCCTGTTCTGTCTATCACCAGTGACCCGGCCCTTTG
>DATKKJ010000080.1 GCA_035543055.1 Terriglobales bacterium
GCGGTCTCGAAGCCGAGCACGCCGTCGAGGAAGATGGGGCGGTCGAGGTCGGTGGGTTCAGTGAAGCCGTAGGTGGCCGGGTCCAGCTCGACATGGTGGCGCTGCGGCTTCAGCCCGAGCGGGTCGAGCTGCGCTTCCAGATGCCCGCGCACGCGGTAGGCGCGGATCAGCATCAGGGCGCGGATGGAATCGAGGATGGCGGCGCGGGTTTCCGCGGGGGAGGCGGCGGGCTTGGCCGGCTTGACCGCGCCTTCGACCTCGTTGGTGACGAAGGCGGTCGGACGCGGAGCCCAGGAAGCGCCGGAGGCGTCCATCAGGATGGACCGCGTCTCGTCATCCAGCGCGGCAAACAGGGCGGCGAAATCCGGATCAACGGAGTTGGGCGCCTCGACCCATTTGGCATAAAGCTGGGCAATGAACTGGGCGTTCGCGCCATTCATCGCGGTGGCAATCACGTCTACACCGGCCATACCTGTTCCTCACTTTTGCAATGCTCCCGCCCGGTGAGGCGGGTGGACTGGGGAGTTCACGACAGTACGGCGAAGTCTCCCCATCCGCGCCGCGTATAAGCCACTAGGGTTATGATGCCGTTACCCAAGTTAAAGGGGCAGGGTTGTCCACGGCGCATGGTTGCTCGTGTTTTCCCTGCGCCTTCAAGCGTTTAGCCCTGCAATGCCTTGACCATGGTGCTGCCAAGCGAGGAAGGGCTGTCGGCAACGAAGATACCGGCTTCCTTCATCGCCTCGATCTTGGCGGCCGCCGTATCCTTGCCGCCGGAGATCACCGCGCCGGCATGGCCCATGCGGCGGCCCGGAGGTGCCGTGGCGCCGGCGATGAAACCAACGGTCGGCTTCTTGATCTTGTGGCGGGCGAGGAACTCGGCCGCGTCGATCTCGGAGGGGCCGCCGATCTCGCCGATCATGATGATCGCCTGGGTCTCGTCGTCGTGCAGGAACAGGTCCAGCACGTCGATGAAGTCGGTGCCCTTTACGGGGTCGCCGCCGATGCCCACGCAGGTGGACTGGCCCAGCCCCGCGGCGGTGGTCTGCGCCACGGCCTCGTAGGTGAGGGTGCCGGAGCGGGAGACGATGCCAATGGAGCCGCGCTTGTGGATATGGCCTGGCATGATGCCGATCTTGCACTCATCCGGGGTGATGACGCCCGGGCAGTTTGGCCCGATCAGGCGGGACTTGGAACCGCACAGGGCGCGCTTGACCTTTACCATGTCCAGCACCGGGATGCCTTCGGTGATGCAGACGATCAGCTCCACGCCCGCGTCGATCGCTTCGAGGATGGCATCGGCGGCGGAAGGCGGCGGCACGTAGATGGCGGAGGCGTTGGCGCCGGTCTTGGCCACGGCCTCTTCCACGGTATTGAACACCGGCAGGTCGAGATGCTTGGTGCCGCCTTTGCCGGGGGTCACGCCGCCGACGATCTTGGTGCCGTAGGCCAGCGCCTGCTCGGAGTGGAACGTGCCCTGAGCGCCGGTGAAGCCCTGGGTGATGACCGTAGTCTCTTTGTTGACGAGAATGGCCATTACGCGGCGTCCTTCACGGCTTTGACGATTTTCTCGGCGGCATCGGCCAGGTTGTCGGCCGGGATGATGGGCAGGCCGGACTTGGCCATCATGTCCTTGCCGAGCTGCACGTTGGTGCCTTCCAGGCGAACCACCAGCGGCACGGAGAGCGAGACCTCGCGCGCCGCGGCGATGACGCCCTCGGCGATGACGTCGCAGCGCATGATGCCGCCGAAGATGTTGACCAGGATGCCCTCCACGTTCGGGTCCGAGAGGATGATCTTGAACGCCGCCGTCACGCGTTCCTTGGTGGCGCCGCCGCCGACGTCCAGGAAGTTCGCCGGCTCGGCGCCGTAGAGCTTGATGATGTCCATGGTCGCCATGGCCAGGCCCGCGCCGTTCACCATGCAGCCGATATTGCCGTCCAGCGCCACGTAGGAGAGCGAGTGCTTGTTGGCTTCCAGCTCCTTCGGGTCTTCCTCGGCCTCGTCGCGCAGCGCCTCGATCTCGGGGTGGCGGTACAGGGCGTTGTCGTCGAAGCTCACCTTGGTGTCGAGCGCGTAGATCTCGCCCGCGCCGGTGACGACCAGCGGATTGATCTCGATGATTGCCGCGTCCAACGCCACGAAGGCGTTGTAGAGGGCGGTGACGAACTTGCCGAAGGTGGCGATCTGCTTGCCCTCCAGGCCCAGGCCGAAGGCCAGCTTGCGGGCGTGGAACGCGGAGATGCCGGAGGCCGGGTCAACCGGCGCGCGCAGAATCTTCTCGGGGCTGTGCGCCGCCACTTCCTCGACTTCCATGCCGCCCTCGGTGGAGGCCACGATCACAACCTCGGACGCCGAGCGGTCGATCAGCAGGGAGAGGTACAGCTCGCGCTTGATGTCGCATCCGGCTTCCACATACACGCGGCGGACCAGGCGTCCAGCCGGGCCGGTCTGCTTGGTGATCAGCGTGTGGCCGATCATTGCCGCCGCGGCGTCACGCACCTCGTCGAGGCTCTTGGCCAGGCGCACTCCCCCTTTGCCGTTCGGATCGTTCTTGAACTTACCGGCGCCACGGCCCCCGGCGTGGATCTGGGACTTCACGACGTAGATGGGACCAGGGAGCTTTTTCGCGGCTTCGACCGCTTCTTCAGGCGTCCAGGCAACATACCCTTCGAGAACCGCGACGCCATAGGCCTTCGCCAGTTCCTTGCCCTGATATTCATGTATGTTCATGTACGTTCAGCCTGCCTGTTTCTTGAGTTAAAGGGGCCTCCCCTGGGGTGCTACTCCCATTCGAAAGGGTGGGCAAGAACTCTGCTGCATAGCGAAGAAGGGCAGGGCTTCGTACATGCATTTTATGTCAGGTTTTATGTCAGATGCGGTAACGCGAGGTAGGTTTCGCTCTGCATTTCCTCGAGGCGGGAAGCCGTGCGCTCGAAAATTTTCGCTCCCTCGCCCGAGCGGTACAGCTCGTCCGGATAGGCGGCGGCGGAAGCGTAGAGCTTCACGCGGTGCTCGTACAGCGCGTCCACCAGCGTGACGAACCGCCGGGCCTCGTCGAAATTATCCGGAGAGAGGCGGGGAACGCCGTCGATCAACAAGCTGTGATAATGCGTCGCCAGGGCCAGGTAGTCGCCGGGCCCGAGCGGCACGCCGCACAGGGCGCTGAAGTCGAACCGCGCGGCGCCGGCTGCGGCGAGCGGCACGGTGAGCCTGCGGCCCTGGATCATCAGCGTGCCTGGCCGCACCGTCTCGCCCTCGGTGAGGGTGGCGAACACCAGGTCCATGGCGTTGTCGGCGCGGGCGTTGGCCGGCACGTACCAGGCTTTCAGCCCGTGCAGCCGGCCGCGGCGGTAATCCTGGGCCGAGTCCAGCACCAGCACGTCGAGCTTCTGCTTGATCAGGGCGATGAAGGGCAGGAAGGCGTCGCGCCCCGGCTTGCCCTTGTACAGGTCGTCGGGGAGCGTGTTGGAGGTGGCCACAACCACCACATGGCGGGCGAACAGCGCCTCGAACAGCCGGCCCAGGATCATCGCGTCCACGATGTCATGCACCTGGAACTCGTCGAAGCAGAGCAGCGCCGCCTCGCCGGCGATCTCGTCGGCCAGCGGTGGAATCGGGTCGGAAATCTCGGGGTGCGCGCGCTTGATGGCGTGAAAGCGCTTATGCGTCTGCTGCATGAACTCGTGGAAGTGGATGCGTTTCTTGCGCGGCACGTCCGCCGCCTCGAAGAACAGGTCCATGAGCATGGATTTTCCGCGCCCGACCTCACCGACGATATACAGCCCGTTCGGGCGGTCCTGCACCTCTTCCACCGGCTTGCGGCGCAGGAAGCGGCCGAGGAACCGGCTATTGTTGTTGGCGGCTTTCGGCGCGGGGTCGTAGCCCCGCAGCTTGGCCCACAGAGCCTGCAGATGCTCGGCGGCGGCGGCCTGCGCCTGGTCGTAGACCAG
>DATKKJ010000081.1 GCA_035543055.1 Terriglobales bacterium
GGCGTAGTCGCCACGCACGATCACGCGCCCGCGCGAGGAGAGCTGGCGGTTCAGGCCGTCGGCGTATCCGACGGGCAGCACGGCAATGCGGGCGGGGGCGGGAGTGACGTAGGCGCCGCCATAGCCGACGGCGGTGTGCGCGGGCACGTCGCGCACGGCGATGACGCGGGTCTTCCAGGTCAGCACCGGAAGAACAGGCAATTCGTGCGAGGTATCGGGAGCGCCGGTGACGGCGGAGACGAACGGCAGGTGATACCCGTAGAGCGCCAGCCCGGGACGGACGAAGTTCATCCAGGTCTTGGGGCGGGTGGCGAGGGCGGCAGAGTTGGCGATGTGCAGGAACTGCGGCGTCAGGCCATGTTCGACCATGGTCGCCGAAGCCTGCCCGAAGCGCGCGATCTGCTGCTCGACCGAAGGCGCGTCCAGCACCTCGGCCGACGCCAGATGGCTGTAGAAGCCTTCCACCCGGAGACGGCGCGCCTGGCGCAGCGCGTCCGCGAGCGCGGGAAGATCGGAGAGGTTGGCGCCCAGACGGGTCATGCCGGTATCGACCTTCAGATGGATGTTGACCTTGTCCTTGGTGAGGCGTTCGGCGGCGTCTTCCAGCAGCTGGATGTGATTGCGGTCCCAGATGGTGGGCGTGAGGTTGTTCTGGACGAGGTACTCTTCCTCGCCGCGGAAGAACCCGGCCATCACCAGAATGCGTCCCTTGATGCCGGCCTCGCGCAGCAGCATGCCTTCATGGGTGGAGGTGACGCCGAACCACGCGGCGCCTTCCAGTTCAAGCGCGCGGGCACAGCCTTGGGCGCCGTGACCATAGGCGTCGGCCTTCACCACGGCGCAGACCGTCGCCTGCGGGCCAACAAAGTCCTGGACGGTGCGCAGATTGTGGCGGAGGCGGGAGACCGAAACCTCGGCCCAGGTGCGGCGGGAGATCGTTTGCGTTGAGGGGATAACCGAAGATGCGGCCACGTCAGTGTTGATTATACAGTCGGCGTGCCGGCGGGGCGGCTGTCTTCGCTGGCGGGCGGTGTGGACGGCAGCAGGGGCTCGATGTCGGTGATCAGCCGGGTCCCGCGCTGCGCCGTGAAGTAGTACCAGGCCCACTCGATCATGACGAGAACGCGGTTGCGAAAACCGATCAGCCAGAAGAGGTGGATGAAAAGCCACGCTATCCAAGCCATGAAACCGGAGAGGCGGATGCGACCGAAGTCGGCGACGGCGGCCGCGCGGCCGATGGTGGCCAGGTTGCCGCGGTCGTCATAGAGGAAGGGCCGGCGCGCCTCGCCGTGCAGGTCGCGGATGATGTTGGCCGCAGCCGCACGCCCCATCTGGATGGCCGCAGGCGCGACCCCGGGGACCATCTTGCCTTCGGTATCCTTGACCGCCGCCAGGTCGCCGATCACGAAGACCTCGGGATGGCCGCGGACGGTCAGGTCAGCCTCCACCAGCACGCGCCCGGCACGGTCGGTCGGCGCTCCGAGCAGTTTGCCCAGAGGGGATGCTGCCACTCCGGCCGCCCAAAGCGTGACCGCAGCCGGCAGACGCGTATCTCCGATACGGACCTCGCCCGGCGTGATGGCTGTGACCACCGTCCCGGTGCGGACCTCGACCCCCAGGGCCTTAAGCTGCTGTTCGGCGCTGCGGGAGAGGTCCTCAGGGTACGCTGGCAACACCCGCGAAGCGCCCTCCAGGAGAATGATGCGGGCGCGCGCCGGATCGATGAAGCGGAAGTTACGGGGCAGGGTCTGGCGGGAGATCTCGGCGAGCGCGCCCGCCAACTCCACCCCGGTGGGGCCGGCGCCGATGATCACAAAGTTCAGAGGCCCGGGATCCTGACCGCGCGCCGCATTGCGCTCAGCCAGTTCGTACGCCGAAAGGACGCGGCGGCGGATCTCGAGCGCGTCTTCGATAGTCTTCAACCCCGGCGCGATGGTCTCCCATTCGGGATGGGCGAAGTAGGAGTGCCGCGCCCCGGTGGCGACGATGAGATAGTCGTAGGAGAGCTGGAAATCGGCCAGCCGCACGCGGCGGGCCTCCAGATCGAAACCCACGACCTCGCCCAGCAGCACCTCGACGTTGCGGGCCTTGCGCAGAATGCCGCGGATGGGGGCGGCGATATCGCCGGGCGACAGGCCGGCGGTCGCCACCTGGTAGAGCAGCGGCTGGAAGGTGTGGTGGTTCTTCTTATCGATGAGGGTGATGCGGACGGGATGGGGGCGCAGGGCCTCCGCCGCATACAGCCCACCGAAACCGCCACCGATGATGATGACGTGCGGGTGCGTTCCAGGCATCGGTATTCAGATTCCGGCGCGCACCGAACGATGCAGCCTCTCACGGGCCCGAAGGGGTGGTCTGGCCGCGCTCGTCGGCCGAGAGCACGTTGGCCACATTCACCGTCTCTGCCGGGATGCGGAAGATCTCTTCCGCATCGATGGCCTCGCGCATGTAGCGATAGGCGTGCAGCAGCGGCGGAAAGTAAAGCATGTGGTTGTGCTGGTCGAGCGCGAACAGCTTCAGGACCTGGGGCGGGATGGGCCTGTCCCAACTCGCGTGCCCGAAGTGCATGGCCAGGATCTGGCGAAGCTGTTCGGGGTCGTTGGGCAGATAGCAGGTGGGCACCGCGCCCCAGGAAAGGTCGAGCAGGGCGCTGAAGACCCCGCGGTCGTGAAGGCTGAGTCCGCTCAACCAGAGAGGACGAAAGGGGAGGGATTTGAAGGGACCGCCACCGAACTGCGGAACCACAGGAACGTAGGCCGTTTTCATCGAACCTCCGATGTACCGTTCGGGCCCCCGGGGGAGTGTTCCCAACTGCGGTCCTGCACTTGGACCGCTGTTGGCGCGAAGACGCACCAGCAGCGGTGCAGTTTGTCCGACTGGTTCTTATCGGAGGACGAGGCAGTGTACTCCCCGTCCCTCGACCTGTAAAGCCTTTACATCCCTTCGCCGGCAAACCCCTCGTTCGCCCGCGACTCGAAGCGGGTTGAGCGCTTCATGAAAGCCAGCGGCACCTTGCCGGTGGGACCATTGCGCTGCTTGGCGATGATCAGCTCGGCCAAGCCGTCGAGGTCGGGGTCGTCGGGCTTGTACACCTCTTCCCTAAAGATGAAGCAGACCACGTCGGCATCCTGCTCGATGGAGCCGGATTCGCGCAGGTCCGCCAGTTGCGGGCGATGGTCGCCGCCCCGGCTCTCCGGAGCGCGGCTCAACTGGGAGAGCGCCAGCACGGGCACCCGCAGCTCCTTGGCCAGCGCTTTCAGCCCGCGGGAGATGGCGGAAACTTCCTGGGTGCGGTTCTCGAAGCGCTTGCCCCCGACCGGCGCGGCGGACATCAGTTGCAGGTAGTCCACGATGAGCAGGTCGAGCCGCTGCTGCTTTTGCGCAAGCCGCCGGGCCTTGGCCCGCATCTCGTGCAGCGAGATGCCGGGGGTGTCGTCGATGAAGATAGGAGCTTCAGCCAGAGCATTGAGGGCCGTGCTCAGCTTGTCGTAGTCCTCTCGGCCCAGGAAGCCGGTGCGTAGCTTGTGCGAGTCCACCCGGGCATGCGAGCAGAGCAGGCGCAGCAGCAGCGATTCGCGCGACATCTCCAAGGAGAAGATCCCGACCGTCTTGTTGCCGATGACCGCGCAATTCTCGGCGATGTTCATGGCGAACGCGGTCTTGCCCATGGAGGGCCTGCCGGCAATGATCACCAGGTCGGAGGGCTGGAGGCCGCTGGTCAGGTTGTCGAAATCCACGAAATGGGTCTCGAGGCCGGTGATGCGCTGGCCGCGTTCATACAGCGCGTCGATGGACCCGAACGAAGTCTTCACGATCTCGGGGATGGCGACGAAGCCCTGCCCCAGGCGCTTCTCGGAGATCTGGAAGATGGCGGATTCGGCGGAATCGAGGATGTCGTCGGCGGGGTCGCTCTGGTCGAGTGCCCGGGCAATGGCGTTGTTGGCGGCGTTGATCAGCCCGCGCAGCATCGCCTTGTCCTTAACGATGCGGACGTGGTGCTCGATGTTGGGGCGCCGCGGTACGCCGTCGGTCAGCGACGACAGGTAGGCCACGCCGCCGACCGCCTCGACCTCCTTGTGGCGGCCCAGTTCCTCGGTCAGGGTGATGATGTCGATGGGGCGGCCGGATTCGGCCAGCTCCATCATGCGGGAGAAGACGCGGCGGTGCGAATCGAGCGAGAAGTCGTCGGGAACGAGCTGCTCGGCGGCCTCGTTGTAGGAGAAGTTGTCGAGCAGGATGGCGCCCAGGATGGCGCGCTCGGCGTCAACGCTGGAGGGAAGCCCGCGTTCCAGACTGTAATCGGTGGTGGCCAAAACTTTCCTGAGGTC
Source organism: Terriglobales bacterium (assembly GCA_035543055.1). Classification (NCBI taxonomy): domain Bacteria; kingdom Pseudomonadati; phylum Acidobacteriota; class Terriglobia; order Terriglobales; species Terriglobales bacterium. Next base: position 4,329 of record DATKKJ010000081.1, read on the forward strand.
CCGAAACCGTTTGTTCGACTAAACACCAAGCAAGCCTGTGAATGCGATACGGAAAACCGCGCACAAATCAAAATTCGCGGTGAAAGTTTTGCATGCACACGCCGGCGAGTGTCGCAGGTGGGAGTTTCTGCGGAGAATTCCAGTGCAGAAATTATGACATGGAAGTCAAGAAATGGGATTCAACAGCAGGTCGCTCACGGCCAAAAAGCCGTTCGGGATGACACCGGGCAGAGACAACAAAGGCGGTTGCGCCAGCCACGCAACCGCCCCGTTGGGTGCAAATGTCCATGTCCAACCACGGACGTTACCGCCCATGGATGCATGCGCAGGGCGCCCTCTCGCCTTCTGCCCTTATCGGTGAGCTTGCGCCCACAAGCAGGGGCGGGACGCGTGGCGCGATCACGGATCCCCGAAGGTTCCGCGACCGTTGTCCGGGCCTTGAATCGTCCTCCGACGCATGAGCCCGTCGCCGTACCACGCACGCGGACACTGCACGCTCGCGTTGGTGGCAAGATGCCCCAGGCCCATGAAAGCAGGCAAGAGCCTGGGCGGCTCGGTCTGTGCAGAAGTTGTGACTTTCGTGGATTAGCTGTGGAAAAGGGAGGAAAACGGGGAGGAAATTGGGGCCACGGATTTGCGAGCCAAACCGCAATTCCATTTTGGCCCTAACGGTGGCTGAAGCGGCACCCCTACAAAGACATAGAAGACGCCCTGGCAGGCGTCTGTACGGAAAAGCATCTCCGCTCGGTAGAGACGCTCGTCAGGGCGTCTCATGATCTGGTCTAGTCGGTCACGCCGTCGAGGAAGGCACGCAGCTTGCGCGAGCGCGAGGGGTGACGCAGCTTGCGCAGCGCCTTGGCTTCGATCTGGCGGATGCGCTCGCGGGTGACCGCGAACGACTGCCCGACCTCTTCCAGGGTGTGCTCCGAGCCGTCTTCCAGGCCGAAGCGCATCTTGATGACCTTCTCCTCGCGCGGGGTCAGGGTGCGCAGCACCTGCGCCGTCTGCTCCTTCAAGTTGACGTTGATGACGGCGTCGGCCGGTGAGACCACGGCGCGGTCCTCGATGAAGTCGCCGAGGTGCGAGTCTTCCTCTTCCCCGATCGGCGTCTCCAGCGAGATGGGCTCCTGGGCGATCTTCAGGACCTTGCGGACCTTGGCCACTGGGATGTCCATGCGCTTGGCGATCTCCTCCGACGTAGGCTCACGGCCGAGCTCCTGGACAAGCTGGCGCGAAGTGCGGATCAGCTTGTTGATGGTCTCGATCATGTGCACCGGGATGCGGATGGTGCGCGCCTGGTCGGCAATGGCGCGGGTGATGGCCTGGCGGATCCACCACGTGGCATAGGTCGAGAACTTGTAGCCGCGGCGGTATTCGAACTTGTCCACTGCCTTCATCAGGCCGATGTTGCCTTCCTGAATCAAGTCGAGGAACTGCAGGCCGCGGTTGGTGTACTTCTTGGCGATGGAGACCACCAGGCGGAGGTTGGCCTCGATGAGTTCGCGCTTGGCCTTCTCCGCATCCATGTCGCCCTGGATGATGTCGCGCTGGGTGCGGCGGAGCTCCTGGAAGTCCACGCCGGCCTCGCGCTCCATGTCCTCCAGGTCGTTGCGGAGCTGGCGCTGCTGCTTGCGGTAGTCCTTCTTCAGGTCCTCGCTGCGCGTGGCCTCGATCTTCTTTTCCAGGTTGTTGACCTGGCGGTCGAGGGCGCGCATGGCGTCCACGGTCTTGTTGACCTTCTCGATCAGCCGCTTGCGCTCGGGGTTGGTCCAGGCGAACTGGCGGATGATGAGCGAGATGCCCACCTGCTCGCGGCCCAGGTTCCAGCTGCAGCGCCGGTAATCCTTGGGCCTCTTCTTCTGGTTCAGGCCGGCCAGCTTCTCGGCGAGCTGCTGCGCTTTCTTGTAATGCTTGGCCAGCTCGTCGATGCGGGAGGTCGTCTCCTTGATGCGGTTGAGGACGATCTCCTCGGTGAGCTCCTCCTCGTCGAATACGACGATCTCCTTGATGCTGCGGACGCCCTTCTTCAGGTCGTCGGCGATGGCCATCACCTCGCGGATGATGATGGGGGAGCGGGAGAGGGCCTTGAGCACGCGCAGCTGCCCGCGCTCGATGCGCTTGGCGATCTCCACCTCGCCCTCGCGGGTGAGCAGCGGGACCGTGCCCATCTCGCGCAGGTACATGCGGACTGGGTCGTTGGTCTTCTCCAGGGCGCCGGGAGTGAGATCGAGCTCGACGTCCTCGCCGGCCTCGAGCTCCTGATCGAACTTCTTCGCCATCTCGGCGGAGGGCAGACCCTTGGGGCCTTCCAGGACGTCGATGCCCTGGGTGCCGATAGTGGTGAGCAGGTCGTCGAGGTCCTCGGGGGAGTGGACGTCGCCGGGGATAAGGTCGTTCACCTGGTCGTAGGTGAGATAACCCTTCTCCTTGCCAACGTCGATCAACTTTTTGATATCGTCGTACTTATCGTCGAGAGCCAATAGGAATCCTCTGTGCAGGCGAGGGACTGCTACGGTATGTCAAGGCAGCAGAAAGAGAGAGTAGGCCGCACGCGCCGAAACCCTTTAATGTTAGCAGATTAGACTGCGTTTTCACAGAAATACCGCTGCCGACCAGTTCGTCCGTTCGCCCGCTGAATCCTGTTAACTATTAGACGATTCAATAGCTTAGATGGTTTCACAGGTTTTCGTCCCAAAGCCGAAATTTTCTCAAGCCGAATTCATTGCCGCAAGCGGGCCGCCAGTTCGCGGTCGATGCGCAGCTTCTCCTGCACCAGGCGGTTGAGAGTAGTCGCATCGTTCTGCCGCTCCGCCTGGGCGATCTGGTGCTTCACCTCTTGCTGCTGGCGCTCAAGCCGGCGGCGACGTAGCGCCACCAGCGCTTCTTCCACCAACTCCATCGTGAGTTCCTCGGCCTCCTGCATCAGGGTGGCGGCCAGGAGCCGGCGATCGGATTCCGAAAGCTCCAGCGTCATGGGATCGGCGCCGGCCTCGGCCTTGAGCAGTGCTTCGATGAGCGATTCGGCGGCGAGGCCGCGGTGCAGGCCCTCGCTGGTGAGGGTGAACTCGGCCTGGCGCCAGAGGTCCGGGATGCCGTCCTCGCCGGAGCGGTCGGAGTGCGGCGTCTCGCTGCTCATGGCGGTGGAAGAGGCAAGAGCGCGGATGATGATCCGCTCCGCCTGGGTAAGCTGAGCCTCGGCCGGCGCCTTCACCGACGCGGCGCGGGTCGCTGCCGCATGCTTCAAGTCCTGGCGCAGGAGCGCGGAATCGATGCCGAGCTTCTGGGCGATGTCATTGGCCAGTTCGTCACGCACGATCCGGTTGGGCACGCGCTGGATGTGGGGCAGCAGGAAGTTCAGGGCCTTCACCTTGGCCTCCGGGGACCGAGGCTGGAACTGCTTCATGGCGCGCTCCATGAGGTAGTCGAAGTACTTGGGCGCGCGTTGCAGCAAGTTCACGTAGGCTTCCCTGCCCTGCTTACGGACGTAGAGGTCAGGGTCGAAGCCCGGCTCCAGAGTCGCGACCTTGATGCTGAAGTCCTCAGCCACCAGCATGGCCAACGAGCGTTCGGCGGCGGCGGCGCCCGCGGTGTCGGGGTCAAAATTGACGATGATGCGCTTGGTGTAGCGGCCGAGCAGGCGCACCTGCGCCTCAGTGAACGCGGTGCCGGAGCTGGCGATCACGTTGTGCTGCCCCGCCATGAACACCGAGATGCAATCCATCTGGCCTTCCACCAGGATCACGCTGTCGAGCTTGCGGATGGCTTCCTTGGCGCGGTCCAGGTTGTAGAGCACCCGGCCCTTGGAGTAGATGGCGGTCTCGGGCGAGTTCAGGTACTTGGGGCCGGATTTCTCGTCCGTCGCCAGGGTGCGGCCGGTGAAGGCGATGATCTTCCCCGACTCGTTGGAGATAGGGAAGATGGCGCGGTTACGAAATTTGGAGTAGAGGGTCGCTGGTCGCTGGTCGCTAGTCGCTGGCTGAGAACCCCTGCCCCTGTCATCCTGAGCGAGGGCTTCAGCCCGAGTCGAAGGCCCCCTACTCTCTTCCGTTTGCTTCCAGGAAAACAAGCCGGATACTTTGAGTAGCTCCTCGTCGTATTGGCCCTTCAGGCGGTCGCGCAACAGGAAGCCGGAATCCGGCGCGTAGCCGATGCGGAAGATCTTGATGGCCTCCTCGGTCAGGCCGCGGTTCTTCAGATACTCGCGCGCCTGGGCGCTTTCCGGGCGGCGCAGTTGCTCTTCGAAGAACACGCAGGCCTTCTCGTGCAGCTCGACCAGCGCCCCGCGCAGCTTGGCTTCCTTGGCCTCGGCGGGCGAATCGTAGGTCTGCTTCGGCGGGGGGACGCCAAGCTTCTGCGCCACCAGGCGCACCGCCTCTGGGAAAGTGATGTTCTCGATCTTCTGCACGAAGCTGTACACGTCGCCGGAAACCCCGCAGCCGAAGCAGTGATAGAACTGGCGGGTCTGGTGGACGGAGAACGACGGCGTCTTCTCGTTGTGAAAGGGACAAAGCCCGGAAAAATTCTGCGCCCCGGCTTTCTTCAGCTTCACGTAATCGCCGACGATGCGGACGATATCCGCCTGCTGTTTCAGGGTGTACGCGAAATCGCCGGGGTTAGCCATCGGACAGACTACTCCGTTTGGATTCTGGTCTAATGAACGGCGCCGCGCACCAGAAATCGGAATCCGGTTGTGGAATTACTGTGGATATCCGGTGCTTGCCGGTGGATGGCGGCGGAAAAACAAGTCAGATCGAAGAACGAAGATCGCAGAAGTGATGGTCTTCACTAGTCCTGCATTCTTACTTCTGCAATCTGACCTGTCGTTGGTTTGTCAGATCCGAAGTTCCACCACCGTCGCTCCCCCGCCGCCTTCGTTCTGCGCTGGCTCGGTCACCGAAGCGACCTGGGGATGGTTCTTCAGGTACTGGCGCAGGGCCTTGCGCAGGATGCCCATGCCGCTGCCGTGCACGATGCGCACCCGGGTGGCGCCGGCCAGGAAAGCTCGGTCGATGAACTTCTCCACCCGGCGGGTAGCCTCGTCCACGTTCTCACCGATGACGTTGATCTCGGTGGGCACGCCTGACTCCTCCGCCACCGACACCGAGATGCCGCGGGCCCGCGCCTGCTTGACCGGCGAATCGGAGGCGTGGATAACGATCTCGGCGATGTCGTCCTTGGGCACGCGCATCTTCATGGCGCCCATCTCGACCTCGTAGGCCTGGTCGTCGAGCTTACGCTTGATGACCGCGTTGCGGCCCAGGGACTTCAGCCTGACGGTGTCGCCCTCCGACACGTGCTTGACCTCGGAGGGGCGGGCGTGGGGATCGCCGCGGTCGGCGCCGGTGGAGTGGGCCACGATGGCGGAATCGAATTCTTCCTTGAATTCGCGGCGCAGCTTGGCGATGCGGCGCTCGGCGTCCTTGGAGAGCTTCAGCGCCGAGGCGCGCTCCTGCACCGCCTGTACCGTCTCGCGGGCACGGTACTCGAAGTCGCGCAGCACGGCCTCGAGCTTCTTCTCCATCTCCCGGACGCGCTCGCGCTGTTCCTTCAACCCCTCGGCCTCCAGGCGCTTCTTCTCGCGCGCGACCTCTTCCTCGCGGGTCTGCAGGCGGAAGCGCTCCTGCTCGGCTTCGCGCAGCTCGGAGTGCAGCTTGTCGAGGAAGCGGGCGACGTCCTGGGCCTGCGTGCCCGCGGCCTCGCGCGCTGACTTCAGGATCTCCGGGTTGAGGCCGAGGCGCTGGGCGATGTTGATGCCCGCGGATGCCCCTGGCACACCGATCTTCAGCTCGTAGGTGGGCTGTAAGGTGCGCTCATCGAAGCCGACCGCAGCGTTGAGCACTCCGTCGGTGTTCGCGGCGTAGACCTTCAGCGCGGTGTGGTGGGTGGAGATCACGCTGACACACCCGCGCCGACAGAAGTAATCGGCGATGGCGACCGCCAGCGCCGCGCCCTCGGCCGGATCGGTAGCCGAACCGAGTTCGTCGAGCAGCACCAGGGAGCGCTCGGTCGCGGTACGCGAGATGCGGTCGATATTGGTAATGTGCGCCGAGAAGGTCGAGAGGTTCTGCTCGATGGACTGGTAGTCGCCGATGTCGGCGAGGACCGCGTCGAATACAGGCAACTCGGCGCATCCCGCCGGCACCGGTACGCCGGCCTGCGCCATCAAGGTCAGGAGGCCGACCGTCTTCAATGCCACCGTCTTGCCGCCGGTGTTGGGGCCGCTGATGATGAGTTGCCGGCGGTTACTCTCGAGCTCGAGTGAGATGGGCACGATGCGGCCGCCCTTCGGCTTGAGGTTCCGCTCGAGCAGGGGATGGCGGGCGTTGCGGAGAACCAGGCGAGGTTCGCTCGGCCGGTTCCCGTCCCCACACAAGATGGGCTCGACGCAGTCGTAGTCTTCGGCGAAGCGGGCTTTGGCGAACTGCAGCTCGAGCTCGGCGAGCACGTCCGCGGCCGCCAGGATGGCATCTGCCTGGTCGCGCACCCGGGCGGTCATCTCCAGCAGGATGCGATGGATCTCCGCCTGCTCCTCTTCCAGCAGGCGCACCAGGTCGTTGTTCTGCTCGATGGTCTCCAGGGGCTCGACGAACACGGTCTGCCCGCTCGAGCTGGCGCCGTGCACCACACCGTTGACACGGCGTTTCTGCTCCGCCTTCACCGGGATCACAAAGCGCTCGCCGCGGATGGTGATGAGCTCGTCCTGCACCGCTCCACCCTCGGCCAGGCGTCGCAGGTATCCGCGCAACGATTCCTGGATGAGGCGCTTCTGCTTCTCGACCTCGCGGCGGATGCGCGCCAGTTCGGGGGAGGCGCGGTCGTCGAGCGTGCCGTCGGGGAGAATCTTGTTGCGCAGGAAGCGGAGCAGCTCGGTGAAGCTGGCGATGCCGGCGGAGAGCTCAGCCACGGCGGCGAACTCCCGTTTCATCTGCGAAGGCGGGTGGGCAGCGATGTGCCGCCACTCGTCAGCCCGGTCCACTACCAGCAGGATGCTGCGCAGGGCCTCGGTGTCAAGGGCGGCGCCCTCGATCCTGGACTTGTTCACCAGGTCCGTGGGATCGAGCAACCCGGAGAAGTCGAAGCGCCCGCCGCAGCGCAGGTATTCACGAGTCTCGGCCGCGAGCTGCTGCTGGCGTTCGATCCAGGTGCGGTCATCGCTGGGCGCGATGCGCGCGACGCGGTCCTTGCCCAGCGCCGATACGGCATAGCCGCGCAGCATCTCCCGCAGGGCATCGAATTCCAGCGGGCGGGCGCTGGTGTGCGCCAGGGCGGACATAGGGATTCATGGTATCAGGCAGTTTGCCGGTATGGTCACGCGCGGGCGATACGCCTGGCCGCGCCACAACTGGCTAGGGCTTAACCGAATCGAGCAGGGATTGGGCGACCGCGGGGAACTTCATCAGGATGGTGGCCCCGCCTCCTGGGCGATTGAAGCCGGTGATCTCCCCCCGGTGTTCGCGCACGATGCCGTAGCAGGCGCTCAGCCCCAGGCCGGTGCCTTTGCCCACCGGCTTGGTGGTATAGAAGGGATCGAACATGCGCTGCGGGTCCTTGATGCCGGGCCCGCTGTCGGAGATCTCCAGGGTGACGTCACCGTTCTGGCGGGCGGTGCGCACGATGATGGTGCCTCCGCCGGTCTCCTGCAGGGCGTCAACCGCATTGTTGATGACGTGGCAGCAGACTTGGAGCAACTGGTTGGAATCCCCCAGGATGTAGGGCTGTTCCGCCTGGCTGACGCGCTCGATGCGGATGTTGTTCTTGCCCAGGTCCATCTGGCGCAGGGTAATCGCATTGTTCACCACCGCGTCCACATTCAGCAGCGTCCGCTCGGTGTTGGACTGGCGGGCGAAGCTGAGCAGGTGACCGACCAGGGTCTTGGTGCGGCGGGCCTGCTGCCCGATCTTCTCGGCCATGCCCCGCGCCTCCTCCGGCAGACCCTTTTGCGAGCCCAGCAGTTCGGAATAACCCAGGATGGCGGCCAGGGGATTATTGATCTCGTGAGCGGCGCCGGAGACGAGCTGCCCGAGCGCGGCCATCTTCTCGGTGTGCACCAGCTGGTCCTGCAGCCGGCTCAGGTCCTCGAAGGAACGGCGCGAATCGTCGAGCAGGCGCAGCAACTCCTCGTCCATCAGGTGCTCCTTGATGAAGACCAGGGCGCCCAGCAGCAGCATGGCCGCGAGGGTAAGCACCAGCCGGAAATTGCGCACGGCCAGCGGCTGCGGCATGGTGGCGATGTCGAACATGGCGACCACCGGCATGGAGAGCACCGCCGCCATGGCCAGCCGCGCCGGCCAGACCCCATATTGTTCGCTGATCACGGAAAGATTCTCTTCCCGCACGTCGCGGGAGCGGGCGCCCGCCGCGGCCCAGATGAAGCCCAGCACCGCGACCAGCAGCGGGATGTCGTAGACGCTGCCGGTATAGTACTTGTGAGCGTAGTCCGCGATGTTCCCCAGGGTCGAACTCAGAGAATAGAGCAGGCCGGCCAGGAAGAGCCGCTTGTACACCACCCGCCAGATCCCCGCGCTGCGACTCCAGACGATGCCGACGCCGATCACGAAAGCCACGTTCTCCACGAACGAGAGAGTGGTGTACGCGCGCCCATACTTCATCTGATCGAGCACGATGTATTGCCAGGGGATGACCAGGAACAGGTAGAGGTACAGCCACCACAGCAGCAGGATGCTCAGGTCGAGCATGCCCACGCGCAGGAAGCGCGACCCCTGGCGCAGATGCGGTTGGACCGCCAGCGCCCCCATCAGCGGGATGATGTGCAGGAAGGAGATCACGTCGCCCCAGAACGGCTGAGGCATGGGACGGCGGATGAAGACCTCGTACGCCACCCACAGTCCCTGGGAAGCCGCCCAGAACGCGCAGCCCACGGCCATCATCACCCAGAACAGGCGGTCCCGGCCCTTGCCGCGGGGGATGTTCGCGGCCATGGCCGCGAACACAGTCAGTGCCATCACTTCCTGGGCGAGGTCGCCGAAGACGGTAAGGGCGTAACTCGGCGTGGCTGTGAGCGAAACCACAGCATAGACGCCGACCAGAACCATCGGCAGGACGAGCCACGGGTTGGCTCGTACAGACAGCGACATTGAGCGCCATCTTACTCACAAATGCCGTCGAATCAATAGTTACAAAGGTACCTGCAAGCCGCGTGAATCGCGTCTTAGAACGCATTTCGAGGCCAAAGCCGGTGCTAGAATGAAGCTGCTATGGCCTTTCCTATCACCAGAATGCGGCGGCTTCGGCGGACCGAGGCCATGCGGTCGTTGGTGCGCGAAACCCGCCTTACTCCCGAGGGATTCGTCTATCCCATGTTCGTCTGCCCCGGTGAGGGGGTGCGCAAAGAAGTACGCTCCATGCCCGGGGTCTTCAACCTGTCGGTCGATGAAGCGGCGAAAGAGGCCCGCGAGGTCAAGGCGCTGGGGGTTCCGGCCGTCATCCTGTTCGGCCTGCCCGAGTCGAAGGACGAGATGGCGACGGGGGCATGGGCCGCAGACGGCATCGTGCAGCAGGCGACTCGGGCCATCAAGCGCGACGTTCCGGGGCTGATGGTCATCGGCGACGTCTGCCTGTGCGAATACATGAGCCACGGACACTGCGGCATCGTGCGCAAGAGCGGCCCCGTCCAGTCGCTGGGCGCGGCCGCGGCAGCTCCACCGGCGGTGGCGGCCGATTACGAGATCGTCAACGACGCCAGCCTGGAGATCCTGGCCAAGACCGCGGTTTCCCAGGCGCGCGCCGGCATGGACATCATCGCGCCCTCCGACATGATGGACGGACGGGTGGCCGCCATCCGCAAGGCGCTGGACGAGAACGGATTCGTCAACATCCCCATCCTGGCGTATGCCGCCAAGTTCGCGTCCGGGTTCTACGGGCCTTTCCGCGAAGCGGCCGATTCGGCGCCGCAGTTCGGCGACCGCCGCTCCTACCAGATGGATGGGGCGAACCTGCGCGAGGCCCTGCACGAGATCGAACTCGACCTGGATGAGGGCGCAGACATGGTCATGGTGAAGCCCGCGCTTCCCTATCTGGACGTGATCCATGCCGCTCGCGAGCGCTTCGACGTGCCCATGGCCGCCTACCAGGTTTCGGGTGAGTACGCCATGATCCTGGCCGCAGCGCAGAACGGCTGGGTGGACAAGGAGCGCATCATGCTGGAGTCGCTACAATCCATCCAGCGGGCAGGCGCCTCCATCATCCTGACGTACTTTGCCAAAGACGCAGCCCGCCTTCTTGGATAGATCTTCCAAGAAGAAAAAGGCCGGCTGAAGCCGGACTCAATCGAGAATCGCGTCCGGGCGGCACGGCTGAAGCCGTGCCCTTTCACCAGCCGATCTTCTGGCCCTTGTTCTGCTCGTCGAGCCACTGCTTGAGCGGGGCGAAGTACTCCATCATGGCGGATGCGTCAGCTTCCTTCTCGCCCGTCAATTGGAACATGACGTCCTGCCATGGATGGCTCTTGCCCATCTCCAGCGCCTTGGCCAGCTTCTCGCCGGCGGCCTTGTTGCCGAAGAACGAGCACTTGTAGAGCGGCCCGGTGTACCCCGAGGCCTTGCACAGCGCGCGGTAGAACTGGAACTGATAGATCCGCGCCAAGAAATAGCGGGTGTAGGGTACGTTGGCGGGGACGTGGTACTTGGCGCCGGGATCGAAGTCGGCTTCGCTGCGCGGCACCGGCGCCGAGAGGCCCTGGTACTTGTTGATCATCTCCCACCAGCTCTTGTTGTAATCCTCAGGCTTGATCTGTCCGGAGAAGACCTTCCAGCGCCACTGGTCGATGCGCAGGCCGAAGGGCAGGAACGCCACCTTATCGAGCGCCTCCCTCAGCAGGTAGCCGATGTCGCTGGAGGTCTGCGGCAGCGCCGGCAGCAGTCCCACCTTCACCAGGTAGTCCGGGGTGACGGAGAGCGCGATGGTGTCGCCGATGGCCTCGTGGAAGCCGTCGTTGGCGCTGTCCTGGAAGAGATAGGGCTGCTTGCGGTAGGCAAGCTGATAGAAGTTGTGCCCCAGTTCGTGATGGATGGTCACGAAATCCTCGTCGCGGACCTGGATGCACATCTTCAGGCGCACGTCTTGCTGGGAGTCGAGATCCCAGGCGCTGGCGTGGCAGACCACGTCGCGGTCACGCGGTTTCACGAACAGGGAGCGTTCCCAGAAGGTCTGGGGCAGGGGCGCGAAACCCAACGAAGTGAAGAAGCCCTCGCCGTATTTCACCATCTGGAGGGGCGTGGTCTGCTTCGCTTCCAGAAGCTTGGTCAGGTCGTAGCCTTTGTCGGCGCTGGCGGGCGCGACCAGGGGATAGATGTTGCCCCACTCCTGCCCCCACATGTTGCCGAGCAGGTGGGCGGGGACCATGCCATCGGGCGGCACAACGTTCGGACCGTACTTCTTGCTTAGCTGCGCGCGAACATAGGAGTGCAGCGAAAGATACAGGGGCCGAACCTGCTGCCAGAGGCGCTCCAGATCGGCGGCGAAGGCATCGGGCGGCATGTCGTAGTTAGAGCGCCACATCGCGCCGGTGTCCGCGAACCCTAGTTCGCGAGCGCCCTTATTGGAGAGTTCGACGAAGCGGGAGTAGCGCTGGCGCATGGGCGCGCCCACCTGGTGCCAGCCCACCCACAACGCTCTCAACTCGTCCGCGCTGGTCGCAGGATCGGCCATGATCTTCTCCATCTCGGGCAGGGAGAGGCACTTGTCGGGCGTGGACGGCGGGCAATACTTGCCCTTGCCGTAGTCCGACTGCATGGAGACCACGATCTTGGTGAGTTCGTCGCGCTCCTTGGCGTTGCTGGGGGCGGGCATGGGCAGCGAAAGCTTCAAGAGACGCATCTTGCGGCGCACCTGCGACGTCAACGCCAGGGCGTCGAAGCGCGGGGTTTGCGTTGCCCATTTCGTGGTCGCGCCGATCAACTGGCTGCTGTAATCGGCGGAGAGCGCTTCCGTGTCGTCGGTGATGAAGTTCTGGTTCACCCAGTCGGCGCGGCTGGACTTGATCGCCAGCTCCAGCAACTGCGTCTCGGCGTCGGTGATGAACTTCTCGGCTTCGGCCACGGTTGGAGCTGAGGCAGTCTTGGGCGCAGGCTTCCGTTCGGATGTGGCTTGGGAGAGCGATGGCATGGACAACAACAGGATGATGGCGCTGATGGCTAGGATGCGGTGACGCATGCGGTGCACCTCCGGCGCGTGATTCTAAATCCTGGGCGGCTGAATCGAATAGGAGACGCGCTGACGCGCTTCTCTACCCGGCTCTTTCGTAGAGACGCCCGCCAGGGCGTCTCCGGTACAATGACTGACTACTTATCTGACGGAATACTTTCCAGAACGGGAGCACGACCTTGGCTGAGACCAACTACGACGTCGCCATCATCGGGAGCGGGCCGGCTGGATACACCAGCGCCATCCGCGCCGGGCAGTACGGCCTGAAGACGGCGCTCATCGAGAAGAACGCGAAACTGGGTGGCACCTGCCTGCACGTGGGCTGCATCCCCACCAAAGCACTCCTCTTCAATGCCGAGCTCTACGACTACCTGAAGGAAGGGAAGGAGTTCGGGCTGGTGGGCGGCGAGAACGTGAAGCTCGATTGGACGGCGATCATGCAGCGCAAGAACAAGATCGTCACCAAACACGCCAAGGGCCTCGAGTTCCTGATGAAGAAGAACAAGGTAGCGACCGTTGCCGGCTATGGGAGGCTCAGCGGGCCAGCCAAGGGCGGAACCTTCGACATCGAAGTGGACAATGGCGGGCAAAAGAGCACACTCAAGAGCAGAAACGTGATCCTGGCAACGGGTTCGGAGGCCCGCTTGCTGCCGGGGATGCAGGCCGACGACCGCATCCTAACCAACATCGAGATCCTCAGCCTGGAGAAGATCCCGAAGTCGCTGATCATCGTGGGTGCAGGCGCCGTCGGAGTGGAGTTCGCTTCCATCTACAAGTCGTTCGGCGCCGAGGTCACCATCCTGGAGATGCTGCCGCGCTTGGTGCCGCTTGAGGACGAGGAGATCTCCAAGGAATTGGCGCGGGTCTTCAAGAAGCGCGGCATCGACTTTTATGTCGGCGTCAAGGTCGAGAAGGTCGAAAAGACAAAGGATGGCGTGGCCGTCTCCATCAGCGGCGAAGGCAAGACCCAGCAGAGGATCGAGGCGGAGAAGATCCTGATCGCGGTCGGACGCAAGCCCAATACTGAGAATATCGGGCTGGACAAGGTGAAGAACATCCAGGTCGAGCGTGGCTTCATCCACACCGACCAGTGGATGCAAACGGGCGAGCCCGGCATCTACGCGGTGGGCGACATCGTGGCCGGCATGCCGCAACTGGCGCACGCCGGCTCCATGGAGGGCATCGTCGCCGTCTCCAGGATCGCGGGCAAGCCGGCGAAGCCGGTCAAGCGCGAACTCATCCCCGGCTGCACCTACTGCGAGCCGCAGATCGGCTCGGTGGGATTGACCGAGGCGGCCGCGCGCGAAAAGAAGCTCGACATCAAGGTGGGCAAGTTCCCCTTCGCGGGGAATTCGAAGGCGACCATCGTGGGCGCACATGAGGGATTCGTGAAGGTGGTCGCGGGCGCGAAGTACGGCGAGATCCTGGGCGTCCACATCATCGGCCCCGGAGCGACGGAGATGGTCTCCGAGGCGGTGACCGCGATGGAGAACGAGAGCACCATCGAGGAAATGATGTTCACCGTCCACGCCCATCCCACGCTCTACGAGGCGATGGGCGACGCCTTCGCTAGCGTGTACGGGATGGCAATCAACGCATAGAAGTGGTCATCAGCATCGTCCAACTCGGCCGGGTCGATTACGCCACCGCTACCCGCTTGCAACAGACGCTGGTGGACCTGCGCAAGCAGCGGCGGATCACCGACACGCTGCTGCTGCTGGAGCATCCGCCTGTGATCACGCTGGGGCGCAACGCCACCCGCAAGAACATCACCGCATCGGATGAGCAGATGCGGCGCGCCGGCGTCGAGATCTTTGAATGCGACCGTGGAGGCGACGTGACCTACCACGGGCCGGGACAGCTCGTCGGCTATCCCATCTTCGACCTGCGCGACCGGCTTCGGCGCATGGGCGCTGTGGATTACGTGCGCCACCTGGAAGAGGCGCTGATCCGCACCTGCGCTGACTTCGGCGTCGCCGCCAGGCGGGTCAAGGGACTGACCGGTGTGTGGACCTTCGAAGGCGAGGCGAAGATCGCCGCCATTGGGGTGCACATCTCACGCGGAGTCACCTCCCATGGATTCGCGCTGAATGTGACCACCGACCTCGACCACTTCCAGCTGATCGTGCCCTGCGGCATCGCCGACAAGCCCGTGACTTCGCTGCACAAGGCGATCGCGGAACTCGATCCCGGGCGGGCCGTGCCAGGCATCGACGACGTCGCCACGGTCGTGGTCCGCAATTTCGGCAAGGTATTTGAATCTCAGGTGCTGTGGGTGGATACTCTCGACGCGCTGGTGGGACGGGCGGTGGGAGTCCCGCTGCAGGAGCCCGCGGGACTCAAGGCGCTGCACGGCAACGACACTTCCCTGGCCTAGGATCCGATGTCCAAGAAAACCAAGAAAGACGGGCATAAGCCGCAGAAGCCGAAGCAGAACCTGAACGACCTGAACCTGACCGCCTATCGGGCCAGCACGGTGCCGGTGCGGGCGCATAATTTCGGTAGAGAGGCCCGTCAGGACGTCTCGGTACGGAGCAATGGCGGAGACGCCCTTACGGGCGTCTCTACTGCGCCCGTCCGCACCGCTCGCTACGGCATCCCCGATTGGCGGCTGGAAGTGCCGGATTTCCAACTCCGCCAGACAACTAAGAACGGCGAGATCTGCTGGGAGGTGACCGGGAAGCTCGACGGGCCCGCGCCGCCCATCCGCGAATCGAAGTATCTGAGCCGCGAGCAGTCGATCGAGATCTACCGCTGGATGCACCTGAACCGGCGCATGGAGACCGCGCTCGAGAACCTCTACAAACAGGGCAAGGTGGTCGGCGGGGTGTACTTCGGGCTGGGGCAGGAAGCGTGCTCGTGCGCGTCGGCGTATGCGCTGAAGAAAGACGAGTGGCTGGCGCCGATGATCCGCAACCAGGGCTCGCTGCTGGTCAGGGGTTTCGCCGCCCGCGACATCATGCGGCAGTACATGGCGAAGGCCGACTCGCCCACCTGGGGCCGCGACGCCAGCTCGCACTTCGGCGACATCAAGGAACGCAATGTCTGCGCGCCCATCTCCATGCTCGGCGACCTGATCCCGGTGATGGCCGGTGTGGCGCTGGGCGCGCGCTACCAGGGGCGCAACATCGCGGTCATGACCTACATCGGCGATGGCGGGCAATCCACCGGCGTATTCCATGAGGGGCTGAACTTCGCCGCGGTACAGAAGCTCGGGTTGGTGCTGTTCGTCGAGAACAACCTCTGGGGCTATTCAACGCCCAACGAGAGCCAGTTCGTGATCAAAGACCTGGCGGAGCGCGCCCTGGCCTACGGCGTGCCCAGCCTGATCATCGACGGCACCGACGCCTGTCAGGTGTACGACGCGGCGCACGAGGCCTGCGAACGAGCCCGCCGCGGCGAGGGCCCGACCCTCATCGAAGCCAAGATGATGCGCATGAAGGGACATGCCATCCACGACGCGGCGCAGTACGTGCCGCGCCCGTTGTTCGAGTACTGGCAGCGGCGCGACCCCATCGCGCGCTTCGAGAATTACCTGGTCAACGTGAAGAAGTGGCTGTCGCCTGACGAGAACAAGAAGCTGATCGCGGAAGTCGAGCAGCAGCTCGAGGCCGACCGGGACGCGGCGGTGGCGTCACCCATGCCCGACCCGGCCACCGACGCTGCGCACCAGGGCGTGTACTGCGACGGCGTCTGTCACGAGGTCAAGCCGAAGTACGGTCTGAAGAAAACGCCTGGCGGGAAGAGTGGCGCGAAACCGAAAACGACGGAAGCGGCGGTGCACTTGAAATGAATGTGTTCGTTGTAGGCCTGGATCACTGGCTCCAGCCTTATGACCTGCAGGAGTATGCCGATGACGCTCGGAGGGAAGAACGTAAGATCAAGGGGCAGTTCTATGAGTTCCTCGACGACCTAATCAAGAAGGAGAAGATCAGTTTTGTCGGAGAGGAATGCAGACCGGGCGAGAAGACGATTCCACGAGAGTTGGCTCGTGAAAACCGCTGCGAGTACGGTGAGATTGATATGCCGCAAGATCTTCGCAGAGCCGCCAACATCCCCGAAGATTATGAGCAGCATCAGGGTGCGGTGCGCGACCGAGGCATTTCACTGCGCGAGGACTACATGGTGAAGCGCTTTCGAGAACTAAAGACTATGGATGGTCCCGGACTCGTAATCTGCGGTGCTGAGCACATCCCGGGTCTAGAGAAGCTTCTCGCATGCAATGGCGACAAGGTGTTCACCACCGATGTCCGCGCGGCAGCTTGGTATGACACGATCCTGAACAAGTTCCTACGCGGTGAGATTTAGAACCTATGGCACAGGTCACCTATCTCGAAGCGATTCGGCAGGGGTTGTGGGAGGAGATGGAGCGCGATCCCAGCGTCTTCTGCATCGGCGAGGACATCGGCATCTACGGGGGCGCCTTCAAGGTCACCGACGGCTTCATCCACCACTTCGGGCCGGAGCGGGTGGTGGACACGCCCATCGCCGAGTCGGCCATCGTGGGCGCGGCCTTCGGCGCGGCCCTCACCGGGCTGCGGCCGGTCGCGGAGTTCCAGTTCATTGACTTCATCGGCTGCGCCTTCAACCAGATCACCAACATGCTGGCCAAGTCGCACTACCGCTGGGGCGCGCCCGCACCCATCGTGCTGCGTGGGCCGTGCGGGGGCGGCGTCCACGGCGGGCCGTTCCACTCGCAGAATCCCGAGATGTATTTCGTGCACACGCCGGGGATGAAGGTGATCGCGCCCGCCACCGCCTACGACGCCAAGGGTCTCATCAAGTCGGCCATCCGCGACAACAATCCCGTGCTCTACCTGGAGCACAAGTTCCTCTACCGACGCATCAAGGAAGAGCTGCCGGAGGACGATTACACGGTGCCAATCGGAAAAGCACGGATCGCGCGCGAGGGGCGGCACGTGAGCGTCATCACCTACGCGGCTATGGTGCACACGGCGCTGGAAGCAGCGGAGACGCTGGCGAAAGGAGGTGTCGAACTCGAGGTCATCGACCTGCGCACCCTGCTGCCACTGGACCGCGAAGCCATCGCCGAAACGGTGAAGAAGACGAATAAGGTCATCGTTCTGCACGAAGACACCAAGACCGGCGGCATCGCCGGCGAGATCGAGGCCATCATCAACGAAGAAGCCTTCGATTGGCTCGACGCGCCCATCGTGCGCATCACATCGAAAGACACGCCGGTACCCTTCTCGCCGCCTCTAGAGGACGTTTTTCTGCCCAGTGCGAAAGACGTGGTCGAGAAGGCACGCTGGCTGCGGAGCTATTGATGTTCTACCTGCTGAAGACCGAGCCCTCCGAGTACAGCTTCGCCGACCTGCAACGCGACAAACAGACCGTCTGGGATGGGGTCACCAATCCTGTTGCGCTGAGGAATCTGCGCGAGATGCTGCCGGGCGCGAAGCTCGTGATCTATCACACGGGCGATGAGAAGCAGGTCGTGGGCACAGCGTCGGTCTTGTCTGTGGACGCTAGTGATCCGAAGAATCCCCGGGTCAAGATCGCCGCCGGCGCCGCGGTGAAGAAACCGACGACCCTGGCCGAGATCAAAGCCAACAAGCTTTTCAAAGATTCGCCACTGGTCCGGCAGGGGCGGCTGTCGGTCGTCCCGCTCACCGAGGCGCACTACAAGGCGATCGTGGGCTGATGCAGCTTCCGCGCGCGCTGGCCGATGGGATCGAATCCCTCATCGAGGGCCGCGATCTCAAGACCATCCGGCGCGCCAGCGATGAACTGAGCGAGAGCTACCGGACCGATAAACCGAAGACCGCGCTGGACACTCCCGAACATCGCCTCGCCTATCTGCTGATTCGCCTGCCCGCGACCTATGCTGCGGTTTCCTCCGTTCTGAAGGAAGTACGCGCGCGGATCGGCGACGTGCGCAGCGTGCTCGACCTGGGAGCGGGGCCGGGCACGGCGGCGTGGGCGGCCACAGAAATCTTTCCGGAACTCGAGCGCGTCGCCCTGATCGAGCGTGATGTGGAAATGATGGCGGTGGGGAAAAAACTTGCGGCCGGGCACTCTCTGCTCGGCCACGCCCAGTGGATCACCGGCGACCTGCGCTCGGTGAAGTTCGAGTCCCACGATCTGGTGATTGCGGCGTATGCCTTGGGCGAACTGGACAGCAGCGACGGCCCTCAGGCCGTCACAGCCAAGGTGTGGGCTGCCTCGCAAAAGGCTCTCGCCATCCTCGAGCCGGGCACGCCGCGCGGCTTCGCTTCCCTGCTGCCTCTGCGCGAGGCCCTGCTCGCGCAAGGCCAGCACATCGCCGCTCCCTGCCCCGCCGATGCGGAATGTCCGATGCAGGATCGGCCCGGAGATTGGTGCCACTTCGCTGCGCGCCTGGAGCGCACCTCGCTGCACCGGCGTCTCAAGTCCGGAGAGCTCGGCTACGAAGACGAGAAGTTTTCCTACGTCGTCTTCGCCCGCGACCAAGCTGCACCGCAGGCGCCGGCGCGCATCCTGCGCCATCCGGTGCATGGCAAAGGGCACATCAAGCTGATGCTGTGTGAGGCCCCAAAGGTCCGCGAGGTCACCGTCGCCAAGTCGGACGGCGAAGCGTTCCGGGCAGCTCGGCGGGCACGCTGGGGAGACCCGTGGCCTCCGGCGCGCTGAAATCGCGAAGCCGACCCGCCTCCGCCGGCATCACACAGGTGCGGCACGCGCTTGCGCCGAGTTATTTATAATGTCCGATTGCGATTCCGCTGCCGGGCCATCCAGCAGCACTGTGGGGAAGGAAGAAACATGCCGACCGACGTAGTCATGCCCCAGATGGGCGAATCGATCTTTGAGGGCACGCTCACCAAGTGGCTGAAGAAGCCCGGGGAGAAGGTGCAGCGCGACGAGCCGCTGTTCGAGATCTCGACCGACAAAGTGGACGCCGAGATTCCCGCGCCCGCCAGCGGCACCCTGGGCGAGATCAAGGTGAAGGAAGGGACGACGGTGCAGGTGAACACCGTCGTGGCCACCATCGTGGCCGAGGGCGAAGCGGCCGGCGCAGGGGCGGCCAGCAAAACCCCTCCGGCGGCGAAGGCCCCGGCCCCGCCGCCGCCCACGCAGGCAGCCGAAGCGGCGGCGCCGCGCAAGGTCGAATCCGTCGCGCCTCCGCAGCAGCAGGCGGTCGCGCAGCACAAGGAGAGCGTGATCGAGTTCCCGCACGGCGAGGGTGAAGAGGGGCGCGTGCGCTCCAGCCCGCTGGTGCGCCGCATCGCCAAGGAGCAGGGCGTGGACCTGGCGCAGGTGCAAGGCAGCGGACTGGGCGGGCGCATCACCAAGGACGACATCCAGAGCTTCATCGCGCAGCACGGTGGTGGCGCGGCGGCGCCCTCGCGCGCGGCCCCGGCGCCGCGTCCGGCCGAGGTCACGCAACGGGCCGCAGCTCCTGCGCCTGCGATACCCGAGCGTGGGCCCATCGCCGTCCCCGGCGAGCTGGTGCCGATGTCGCAGATGCGCAAGGTCATCGCCCAGCGCATGGTGGAGTCGAAGCACACCAGCGCGCACGTGCACTCGGTGTTCGAAGTGGATGTCACCCGCATCGTGCGCCTGCGCGAACGCGAGAAAGCGAAATTCGAGCAGGTGAACGGCATCCGCCTGACCATGATGCCGTTCTTCGCGCGCGCGGTGGTGAACGCCATCCGCCAGCACCCCATCGTCAACAGCTCGGTCGAGGGCGAGGCCATCCGCTACCACCAGAACATCAACCTGGGGATCGCAGTGGCGCTCGACTGGGGGCTGATCGTGCCGGTGGTGCGCAACGCCGAGGACCTGAGCTTCGTCGGCTTGCAGCGCGCCATCAGCGACGTGGCGGAGCGCGCTCGTGCCAAGAAACTGCGCCCCGACGACGTGCAGGGCGGCACCTTTACCATCACCAATCCCGGGGTCTTCGGACCGCTGTTCGGGATGCCCATCATCAACCAGCCGCAGGTCGCCATCCTGGGCATGGGCGGGATCTTCAAGACTCCGGTGGTGCGTACCGACGAGGACGGCAGTGACGCCATCGTCATCCGGCACATCATCCACCTGTCGCTGGGCTACGACCACCGTATCGTGGACGGCGCCGACGCCGACCGGTTCCTGGCCACCCTGAAGAAGATCCTGGAAGGGTGGAACGAATCGATCTACTGATCAGAAGGCAGGCGGCAGGAAGCAGGAGGCAGGGCGAGTTGATTATGCCGCTTCCTGCCACCTGCCTACTGCGTCCTACTGCTTGGCCCAGGTGCTGGCGTTCAGGCACTGTACCGTGCCGTCGATGATCTTGCCGAGGCCCTCGCGGAACTTGCCCTCATCGAGGATCTCGCGATTGGTGATGGCCTCGGTCATGGAGATGGCAGCGCCGACGAACGACAGCACCGATTCCTTCTTCTCGGTCCCGCTCTTCGAGCCGAACAGCCCTTCGATGCCGGTGACCACGGCAGGGATGAAGGCGATACCGCGTAGCAACTTGGCGAGAAAATTCATGTGCCCTCCTGCGAGTACTCAGTACTCGGTACTCAGTACTCAGCAAGAGCTGGATACTGACTACTGAAGACTGGGTGCTAGCGCTGGTCGAGGGCGCCGAGGCGGCAGTTCCGATAGAGCGCCAGGACCTTCTCTGCGTACTGCGGGTCGGTGGCCCAGTATCTGGCCAGGGCGCGGATGAAGGCTTCAGGGTCCCCAGCGCAGGCCCGGGCTTCGGCGTAGCAACTGAGCGTCGCAATCAAGTGGTCGCGATCGGCGAAGCAGGTCTGCATCGAGTCGTAACGGGCGAATCGGGCCCTGCAGCGGATCGCTTTGCCGCCCCGAACCTCGCTCGTGGGCAACTCGACGAAGGGCCCGTTCCCGTGGGCCTTGATGCCAAAATAGTTGTTGGCCTCGCGCGACAAGCGTGACTGCCCCCAGGCGCTCTCCAGCGCCGCTTGGGCGACGGTGATGCCCGCGGGAAACCCGGTCACCCGCGAGCAGGCCAGCGCCGCCTCCGTCGCAAGCGCGATGAATTCTTCTTTGGTCATAGGAAAAGGCAGGAGCAATGCAGAAGTAAGAACGAAGATTGCAGAAGTGACTCGTACCGGTGCGGGCCACTTCTGCAATCTAACTTCTGCGTTCTAACTTGGTTTTGTCTTACCGCCCGGCGTGGATGCGCATGTAGTCGATGGCGAAATGGATCAGCGTGAGGATCACGCCAACGGCGGCCCCGATGCCCCCGGCGCGCTGCACGAACTTCTCGTGCTCTTCGACACGGCGCTCCAGCGCCTGGATGACGCCGGGGGTGCCGTTCCCCACCAGCCATCGCATGTGGGCTTTCAGTTCCGAAAGATCGGCGAGTACTTTCTGTTCGAATTCGTTGATGTTGGTCATAACGGGTAGTCCACATGCAGCGCCGTGGAGTAACGCGAGTAGCGGCGCGGTGTCGAGGCGTCGTACTGGCGCAGGTAGAGATCCACTTCGCGGGAGATACGGGTGACGGTGAACGTGCGCGTGGTGACTCGCCCGACCAGGTTGCGGTCTCCCTCGGCGCCCCAGACGCTGTCGCTGCGCCGCACCTCGAAGCCGCCGCCGGCGGGCGGGTCTACGCCGGCGTCGATGGTGACCGTGGTCGAAGTCACAGCCGTGACCTCGGCTGCCGGGAGGTCGGCGATACAGATATTGCCGGCGGTCTCGGTGGTCGCGCTGATCTCGGGCGGCGTGGAGAGCTGTGCGCCCGCGGTAGCGAAGGCCAGCGGGCCGGCGGCTTCGTTGGCGAAATCGATGCGATACCGGCTGAGGTCCGTCTCCAGGTCGGCCACTTCGATCAGGACCTCCCGCACGACCGCGCTGAAGCTGGCCGCGCGGGATGGAAGATCGACCGCCAGAGTATCGCCGGGCCAGAGATCGCCCGTCGCGGCCGGCAGGGCATCGCTCCAGCACGAGTACTCGCCCGACCAGGTGGCTCCGCCGTCGTCCAGGAGCGCCAGGGCCGCGTTCTCGCAGTCGGCTGAGGTGCGCGGTGCGGGCAGTTCGACGGCGCGGATCGCGGCCCGCACTCCATCGTCGCTGCCATGGGCGAGGGTGGCGATGCTGGCGGGGTCCTGCACGCGCGCCAGGGAGCGTCCCCGCGAGCGATAGCGCACCACGATCTTCTCGTTGAGCACCGGCACGTACTCGGCGTAGAAGGCGACCTCCGGCCCGTTGGTTACGGCGCATTCGCAGCCATCTGCGAAGTCGCCCACCAGGCGCGTGCGATAGCCCCCGTTGGGGACGGCGCTGCGGACCTCGGCCTCGCTCATGCGCCGCGCCCGGGTGAAGGTGAGCGAGCAGTGGAGGCTGATGGCGTTCACCGGCGCATACACGCACCACCCCGGCGCACCGGCGATGACGCCGTCATACAGCACGGTGGAAGGCGCCGCCAGGGTCGCAGGGTCGGAAGGATTGATGTCGCGGAGCTCGAGCACCACGCGCACGTCTCCCGCCAGGCTGTCGCCGCCGCGTCCGTTGCCCGCGCCATGCACGGAGGAGTGGAAGATCTCGCGGCTGCGGAAGATCTGCGCCGAGTAGATCCGGGTCGCCAGGGCATAACGGTGCCCGGCCACGGTGGTCACGGTGGTCCCGGTCGCCGCTCCGTTGAGCAGCGCCCGGATGGTGGACTGCGAGCCCGAGGGCGAGATGCGGAAGCCCGCCAGGCACCCGGCCGCGCTGATGGCGCCGGGATAGAGTCCGCCCAGGACACCATCGGAGGCGCCGCTGAAAGTCACTTCGCCGTGCTGCAGCAGGATCCCGCCGCCGAGTTCGACTTTTTCGACGAAGCTGAGAGTGGTCAGGCCATCGCCCTGCCCCCCGCTCACGTTCAGCTTCCCGCCGCTGACGCTGATCGCACCGGTCACATCACCCAGCGTCCAGTACAGCGGGGAGAGTGGGGCCTTGTATTCCTCGTCGAGCAAGAACGCGCCGTAGGTGGTGAAGGGCGCGTGCGAAAGTCCGAAGTAGCGGGTCAGCCCGTCGGCCAGGAAGTAGTCGTGGACGTAGCACTTCGGCTCCATCCGCCCGGTGACTGCGACGTCGTTCAGGCACACCCCATTGGACCGCAGCTTCAGCGCCGCCGGATCGAAGTCCGGCGAGCCCTCAGAAAGATCGTGCGCGACCGCGCCGACGGGAGCGAACACGATGCGGTCATCGTGCGCGCGATAGCTGGCGCGCGCGCGCAGCGCGATCTCCGCCGCGTGCTTCGACCACTCCCGCTGCGCGTCGCAATGCACGGAGGCCAGCACGTCCAGGTCCTGGATAGCGGAGAGATCGAAGGCCCCGGGCAACAGCTCATTCGCCAGTTCCCTCAGAACGTTTCCCGCTGGGCGATGGATGAAGGGTGCGCGCCCCGGCAGCTGCTTGCGGTCGAGCAGGAACTCGTCGCCCACGGCGTGGAGTTGATAGCGAAAGACCGGATGCTCGCCCCAGCCGAGGTATTCGGGCTCGGGCGCTGCCGGTAAGTATCCTGTGAAGACGGCGGAGCCGTCTGCCCGCACTAACGCCACCCGCGCGCCGGCCATGGGCACCAGGAAGGCGGAACTGTCACCGATCAGCGACACCTCCATCTCCGCCGGCGTGTTCAAGCGCCTCCGGATCCGCGGCGCACTCTCGGCTTCGATGGCCGAGGTGTAGTCGAGGGCCCCCTGCCCGTCCAGGTTATCGATCAAGAGATCCATAGATTTGCCTGAAGTACACGAGCGGGGGGCAGTGCCACCCTAGCCGCCGGCCGCCGCGCCGGGTGGTACACTGCGCCCGCATTTCCGCGTTCCGAAACCCGCTCAGGACGCGGGTTTCCGTCGAAAGCTCCGGGGACGATGGGATTCTGAAAGATTTGCCCTAAAAAATGCCGCACTTGCGGACCGGGGCGTGACTGCGGTAGCAGACCACCTGCTCGCCGTCGTTGGGATCGGTGACCGGCAGCGCCAGCCACGCGGCGTGCAAGGCATACGAGCGCAGCGGGTCGGCGATCTCAATGGCGGTCTCCTGCGCCGGGGCCGCCGCCTGCAAGCGCGGATAGTGGAAGCAGACGCGCCCGCCCGCCTCCTCCGGCAGCACGAACAGCGCCGACCACTCCTGGAAGAAGCTGCCGCCCTCGCGGTCCACGAAGGCGACGACCTTCTGCGCCGCGGCGCCCGCCGGCGGCACGCCGCCAAGCAGCGCCTGCTCCAAGGTCACGGTCGTGCCGGAGACGGTGGCGACGCGCCCGACGTTGAAGGTCACGCGGCGGATGTAGTCCGCCTCGTGCTGGACGTCGGTGGGATCGCGGACGAAAGCGGCCGCGATCCCAGTTCCGACGTAGCCGGTCTGGTCGGCATAATCGATGTCCACCGCGAGCAGGTCGCCGGCGGCGAAAGGCGGCGCTGCGGCGAACACCAATTCGCCGGCGGTGGAGTCGGCGGCCAGCGGCACGGCCGACACGGCCGTGCCACCGGAAGCACAGGCGCTTGCGTCTTCCGCTTCCTCGAGCACGTTCATGTGCTGCGAGCCGGCGGCCAGCGCCATCTGCAGCTTGCCCCACTCGCGGAAGTCGAACTCCACCCGCGCCTCCAGGCGGCTGCGGAACTGGGCCGCGGCGGCAGCTTTGGCGCCGCGGCACACCGCTTGCACCTTGGTCGCCGGCGTGCGGCAGAAGTTGTCGATCGCGCCGAGATCGATCCAGGGCGCGCACGGTGCGTCCAGGTCGAATGCCCGGGCGGGATCGAAGACGGTCGGCGCACCGATGGCACGGTCCACGGGCGCAAAGTAGGCGCGCACCCGTCGCGCCACCGGCGCCATCTCTTTTCTGATCTTCGTCTTCATGTCAGGCGACCAAAGTGAGGCGGTAGAGATAGGGCTCGCCGGCGAAGGTGTCCACGCCGACGGTGGCGATGCGCAGCAGAGTCTCGCCGCGCTCGAAACCGACCACCGCCTGGAAGAGCGCGTCGGCGGTCTCGAAGCCACGCACCTCCGCGATGAGGTTCGCGGTCTTGGCGCCCAGCAGCAACTCGAAGCGGTCTTCTCCGGTTGACCTGAGGACGGCAGGCGCGACCGGCACTTCTTCCAGCGCGCCGGTGCAGTCGCCGGGTTCGAGTCTCATGGGCAGCAGCATGGTGATCTCGCGGCCGCCTAGCGACCGCAGCATGGCTTCAGTCGCCTGGGCGATGGCCAGACCACGGGCAGCGGTGGGGGAATCGATGTTCATGGCATCACCCCAATATTGAAGGCGTCATCCTGAGGACCTTTAGGTCCGAAGGATCTCGCGTGCAGCGGCAAGTACGTCGGCGGCACACGCGAGATGCTTCGGAGGCTGAAAGCCTCCTCAGCATGACGCCGGTTTTTGACTAGAGTTTCTGTGCGACGTAGGGAGCGAGTTGCGCGCGCACCGTGTCGTCGAGCAGGGTGTCGGCAAAATAGTCGAGGCGCATGCGGTCGATGCTCCCGGCCCGCACGTTGAGCGCAGGCGCGGCCAGCGCGTTGCGCACGATCTGGGCGCAGGCGTGCTTGACCGGCTCGGGGATGGGGTCGAGGCCGCCGGTGTACGTGACCTCGACTTCGTTGAAGGCCAGGCCCAGGGCATTGGGCGGGAACGCGAGCTCGCCGGTGGCGGCGTCGAACTCCACCTGCGCCGGGTCGAGGTCGGTCCAGGTTCCGGGCAGGCCGAAGGCCCCGGCCACCTGCAGGCCGAGTTCGTCGGGATCGCGGGGCACGCCGTAGCGGGCGCGCACGTTGACCAGGGGACTGGTGGCGGGCGCGAGCGGCGCCAGGGGGAGGAAGCTCAGGCGGCAGCCGCCGCGCCCGCCCAGGCGCAGACGCTCCACGTACTGCGCCACGCCGAGCGTCTCCCGACGGCAGTGCGCGTCGATGAGTGAAGACGCCGCGGCCACAAACGCCGCCGGAACGGCCTTCTCCAGGCCGTAAGTCTCGTATTCGGATGGATCGAGATAGTTCATTTTGGTTGATTCTCGGAGTACGCTAAGTACATGCGTTGGCTGCTTTTTCTGCTGCGCTTATTCGTGGCTGCCCTGCTGGTGTTGGGAGCTGCGCTCCTATTTGTCGGTGCCCTCTTCATCACGGGTCCGGAGGAAGGCACGCTGCGGTTGATCGCGCGGTGGAAACACCTTCTCTCTTGGGCGAAGGAACCCCTTCACCCCGCTCCGCTGCTCTCCACCCCACAGATAAGGTGAGCGTCGGTCGCCAGTCGCTGCAACTCGCCGACGACCAACGACCGACGACCAACGACTAGCGGGTTACGGTCACCTTGTAATGCGCGTAGGCAGCGCCTTTGACCACGACGGCGCCGAACTTCACGATCACCATCTGCTGGCCGAGCGCGGCGGCGGTGCCCAGCTTGAAGACGCGCGGGCTGGGGTCGGTGAGCCAGTGGTACTCGATCATCGGCTCGCTGACAATGTAGCAGGGCAACTGCGCCGTGCCCTGGCCGGGGGTGCCGGTGTAGCTCAGCGCCCACTCCGGGATCAGCGGGATCTCGCCCGCCTGGGTGGAGAGCGTCTTCACCACCAGGCCGCCGGCGATCTGGGTGGACGACAGCACCACGTTGTAGGCCTGCTTCATCTCGCGGTCGATCAGATCTAGCAGCACCGGGTTGGAGTAGATGGCGGTGGGCCGCACCTCGTAGGAGCTGTTGGCGACCATCAGGGCAATGATCCCCTTGAGCTTGTCCACGATGGATTCCGAGACTCCGACGGTGTCGGTCTGGCCTCCGGCCGCGATCTGACCCGCGGCGCCGTAGTACTGGTTGGTGGTCGGCGTGGTCAGCGAGGTGTCGTTGCCGTTCCACAGCGCCACGTCGTGCGTGCGCAGCAGGCCTTCGACGGCGTCGGCCAAGTCCTTGGCCTGGAGGAAGGCGAACTGCGATTGCTGCGCGCCCACCTCGGTGTCGAACAGGTTGTAGTTGATCTGCGAGACCAGCGCCTTGAGCGGCACCGAGCGCTCGACGCGGGTCGGCGAGCCGACCACGGTCACGATGTTGCGCGGATCGGTGAAAGCCTGGGCGGCGGTCGGTGAGACGATTGCCGTCTGCTCGAAGAAGCGTGACGGATGCCCGGTGGCCGGCACCTGCTTGATGCGTTGCCCGAAGACGCCGCGGCGCTTCACAATGTCGGTGATCTCGGACTGGTAGCGATTGATCTCCACCGCGCCCGGGCCGAGATAGTCCGCGGCCGCGTGGATGTCGAGGAATTTTGCGGTCATGCTGTGTCCTTTCGAAAGGTGTGTTGTTTTCTTACATCCCGAGCGCAGCGAGGGAACCCTACCCGACCCAAGCGTTCTCGTTCGGGTAGGGCTTCCTCGCTTCGCTCGGAATGTCTTGCGTGCGCTGACGACTGGCGACCGGCGACTGACGACTACTCGATCAGCCCCGCCTCCGCCATCTGCGCCTTGACGGCGATGCGCTGGTCCACGGCGAGCGAGCCCAGCATCTTGTCGAGCAGCCCCGTGTCGATGCGGGCGTGCAGGTCCTCGATGCCGTTCTTGGAGAGCAGCGCGGTCACGAGCGGCGGCAGGGTCTTGCGCTCGACCGGCCGGCGCTCCAGTTGGGCCTTGAGTTCGGTGTTGGCGCGCTCCAGGTCGGCGATGCGGGCCTCGAGCTCGTGGCGAGCGGCGGATTCGTCCACCGCGGCGACGATGCGGTCGATCTTGACCGACAGCTCGTCGCGCTGCGCGTGCACGGCGGCGACGGTGCGCTCCATCGCCTCCGCGGCCGCGGCCAGGCGGTTGATCAGTTCGGTGAGTTGTTCGTTCATTCGTTAGCTCCTAGCTGCTAGGTCCTAGCTCCTAGCTTGTGTCATCCCGAGGAGGACGGCAGTACGACGAGGGACCTGCTGTTCACTGGGGCAAAAGCAGGTCCCTCGCAGGCTGAAGCCCGCTCGGGCTGACACTGGATTGGGTTTCTGACGTGAGTTGCAGCTCGATCCACGTCTGCTGATACGCGGCCTTTTCACGCCGCAAAATGGCTGCGCCGGTGAAGGTGACTTCGGTCAGCGTCCAGACGGAGGCGTGCACGTCTTGCACGGTGGCGTCGGAGATCTCGTAGGACATCCCCAGCCGCGATGCGCTGCGCCGCAGTTCGCGCACGACTTCGGGAAAATCTTTGGCGAAGAGGTAGCCGCTTACTTCGAGAACAGTCGTCGGTCGCGGGTCGTGGGTCGTGGGCTGGCCACCGGCCACTGACCACTGACCACTGGCTGCCGACTGACGACTGCCGACTGCCGACTCAACCACGTCAGCAGAAGTGATGATGCCCACCTTGCGTTTGGCATCATGCGCATCCAGCGCCGGCGAGAAGTCCAGGGCCATGCCGAGCAATGAAGGTAGGGCCTTCTCGGCGGCTTCGCGGGTGAGCAGCACGCGATGCTCGCGCGCTCCCTGCGGCGGCTGGTCGCTGGGCACGTCCACCAGGGTCAGCACCCCGCGGAAGGGCAGACGATTAGGGTGTCGAGACACCGCGGGCATCTCGATCGCCATGGATTCGAGTTCAAAGGTCATAAGTTTTTCGGATTCCACCGCCGAGACCGCCGAGGTGCTAAGATTTGCGCATGCTCGGGTTGCGGCGCTGGCACGTGAACTTGCTGGTATCAGAGGCGATTGCCACCGCCATAGTGCTATGGGCTTACAACGATGTCATCAAGGGAAGAGAAGGGCCGCACGTTTGGGCTAATCTTTTGGCCGGTTTCGGGGGTTCGATCGTGCTGTCGCCCGGTTCGGGCCTCATGTCGTGGATGAAGGACCCGCCGCTTTGGGCCGTTTGCCTGGCTGCCGCAGTCGTGTATTCACTCTTTTTCTTCTTGGTAGCCACGACTATCACCCACCTCATCGACGTCGGTCGCTTCTCCGCCTTGAAGTCCATGCGGATCCGTGGAGGTGAACAACAAGATCTACATCGTTATCTCCGGTAGCCCCCGCATCCTTCTCACCTCGTTCACCGTCATCACTCCGCTGCGCAGAAGGATCTCCTGGATCTCGGCCTCTTCGCGTTCGTTGCGGACCTCGGTGTCGGTGAAGACGAACTCCAGGTCGTGCCAGCCGAGCTTCTTGCCGATGGCGTCGCGCGTGAGGTGCTCGGCCAGCAGGCGCGCAGTGGGCACGATGGCCTGGCGGAAGGCGAGCTCCGAGAGTTCGCCGGCGGTAGAGCGGTTGACGTCGTGCTCCAAGCCGAGGAAGAACGGCGGAATATCGAAGGCGTCGGCGATGACGCGCAGCAGGAACTCCTGCCAGGAGAGGCGCAGGTCGGCGTCGGTGCCGCCGCCGAAGCGCAGCACCTCCGGCTTGTGCTCCACCGACAGGATGGGCACGCGGCCCGTGCCCTCGATCTCGTCCTGCCACCAGCGGATGAGCCGCTCGTGGTGCGCCGGCGTCAGGTCCTGGAGCCAGAGCGCGTACTGCACCACCGAGTTCGACGCCAGGCGCGCGGCGTAACGGTGCGCGCCCAGGAAGGCGTTGATGGTCTCGAACGCGACCTCCAGCCGCCCCAGCCCGAAGGGCGTGTGGGTGCGCGGGTTCAGCCGGATGTAGATGAGCTCGTCGTCGTTGAGCACGATCCGCCCCTCGGGCCCGGCGCGGCCGGTGTCCTGGGTGTAACGCGGCGATTCGGGACGCCCGTCCCAGTCGGCGCGCATGCGGATGGTGGAGCCGTCCACCGGCCAGAGCGCCAGCGGACGGTCCGGCTCGTCGGTGAGCTGGACCTCGACGGCGCCGAAACCGCCCACGATCACGTCCTCGAGCACTTGCTCAGCCAGCGAGCGGAAACTGTCGTCGGAGTTGGGAGCGTCGAAGTTGTCGGTGAGCACGCGGATGCGCTCGGCGCCCTCAGGCAGCTCCTCGAGCGCCCGGCCGTTCTTCGGCTGGATGCGCCAGCGCATCCCGGCCACCCGGTCCTTGATAGTGTTGAGGGCCTTGCGTGCGATGGGCGTCTCGGCGAATTTTCGGAGGTTGTAGGGCGTGCACTTGGGCAGCGCGCCCTCGGCGCCCCGTGGCGCGTAGGTGCTCAGGATGGAGGGCAGCGGCAGCGTGCGCCGCTTGGGCACACTCGCCCCCAGGCGCTTGAGAGCGCTCAACAACGTCTCTTTGATTTTCATAAGGATTCTTTTCCGCGGATGAACGCGGAATCTGTGATTTGTGATTGGTGATTGGTGATTTGCGATTTGTCTGACGTCCTCCACTCACCAATCACAAATCGCAAATCCGGTCTTACAATCGCAACTCGGCGCGCACTCCATCGACGATGCGGGGCAGGTCGGCCGTCATCGCGGTGGCGATACGCGCCTGTTCCAGCGTCGCTAGCGCGAAGGCCACCTGCTCGTCGCCGCGGTCGAGGTCGTCTTCGACGATGGCGGTCAGCGAGGCTTTGGCCTGCTCGGCTTTCATTATCCCCGCTTCGATCTGGGGGAAGGAGAAAGCCAGAATCTTGGCCGTCTCCGGCTCGGTCGCGAGCGAGACGGCGTGGAACATCTTGACCTCGCCGTTGGGCCGGTAGCCGCAGTCGATGCGCAGCGGGTCGCCCCTGTGGGTGTACTGCGCGACTGCGATACGGTGGCGCACCAGCCTCCACACACCCGCCTGCTCGAAGGCGTCGCGCATGCGGACGAAGATCGCCTGCCGCGCCGACAGTTCGCGCTTCCCTGCCGGACGCCGCGTCTCCAGGTACATCTGCGCCAGGTTCTCGATCTCGACCGCCGGGTCCTCCGCCAGCACCGCCTTGGCGGGCGTGAGCTGGATGGCGTTGGAGAACGAATCCTGCAGCTTGCTGAGCAGCCGCTCGCGGTCGGAGTCGGCAAGCATCGTCCGCAGATCGCTCTCCAGCCCTTCGAGGAGCTCGATATCGGCCGACGGATCCAGGCACTTCACGCGCCGCCAGTCGTGGGTGATGCGGACATCGGCGGCGCCCTCAGGATCCACCACCGCCACCCCGACATTGACGAACTCGTTCTTCACCGCATCGGGCGCGTACCGGATCAGGAAGAACTCGCATTGTTTCAAGTCGTCAGCCATCAGCCATCAGCCGTCAGGAAGACGCCGCCACCGGCTGCTCCAAATACTGGAGAAACCCAGTCAGCATACGCTTGATCTCGACGACTGCCTCATTCATGCGTGCGTAGTCTGTCTCGTTCAGGTAATGCAAGTCTTTCGCCAACAAGAGCTCGTATTCAAGTTCGCTCGCAGAACCCTTCGCGATCTGCAGGAACCGGCCGAAGTCGCGACGGCTGTCCTTACCCGCCCCCTCGGCTATGTTCTCGGGAATGGATTGAGCCGCTCGCCGCAGTTGGCTTGTCAGCAAGTATTGCTCCTGTTTCGGGAAGTTTTGTGTCGCCCTGTACACGTCCAACGTCAGGGCGTGGGATTTCTCCCAAACCTTCAGCTCACGGAAATTTCTCACTGGATCACCGGCCTTTCCTGACGGCTGATGGCTGATGGCTGACGGCTCCCTCCCCAGTTCGGGAACGGCGCTCGGGAACTGTCCCGGAACGATTCGATCAGCTCGCGCACCCGCGTACGCCGTTTCAGCAGCATCTCGCACAGGCGCTCCAGCGCCTCCCAATCCGCTCCGTACCACTCCGGCGGGATGCCTTCCGCGCACTGCCAGAGGGTCTTCTCACCGAACTCCTCGATGCGCTCCAGCCACGGCTCGAACGACGCCCAGCCACTCACGCCGGCATAGACGGCGTTGCGCATGTACACGCCGCGCAGCGGAGAGTCGGGGAAGGTCCACTCGCCGGCGTTGAAGCAGTATCCCTGGTCGATAAAGGCCGCGGCATACCGGCGTTCCCGCGACTTGCGCCAGAACGCCGCCTGCCGCCCGTTGGCGTTGCAGGTCCACTTGTCGAAGGCCAGGACGCCGGCGAAAGCGTCCATGTTCTTCACCCGCTCGAGCAGCTCGTCGGGGATGTAATCGAAGACCTGGCCAGCCAGCGGGTCCACCAGGTACCGCGACCCGAACTGCAGCCCGGGCACGCACCGCAGTGATTGCCCCGCGAGTTCGACGCGCAGCTCCGGGGTGTGCTCGATGAGCCATCCGCCGACCTCAACCACTTCGGGCACGGCGACCGGCAGCCCGATGCATTCCGCCAGTCTGGTTGCGAGCAACTCATTGGCCAGAACCCGCACGTGCTGCGGATTGTTCTGGAACTTCACGACGTAGTAATTCCCGTCGTCGGCGCGCATCATTTGCGATTGGGCGCCACCGCGCATACGCCGCACGTGTTGGACGGCCGTGACCAACCGCGCATCGTACGTCCGGCGTGTACATCCGTCTGTGACGCCCGACACACGGGAAAGTCAGATCGGGCCATCGGGTCATCGGGCCAGGTGAAGATGACGCGATGGCTCGATCGCTCGATGGCTCGATCACCGCAGGGGCAGCGTGGCCAGCTGCAGCCCCGGGCGGTCGTCCACCATCTCCTGGCGGACGGCCAGGGCGATGGCCATGGCCAGCACGCAATCGTCATGGGCGCCGCCGGCGGCGGACGAGGTGCCGTCCGGGTGCCGCACGAAGGTCCGGCACTCCTCCAGCAGCGCCCGGCTGGAGAAC
The DNA here is from genome assembly GCA_035543055.1 of Terriglobales bacterium. NCBI lineage: Bacteria > Pseudomonadati > Acidobacteriota > Terriglobia > Terriglobales > Terriglobales bacterium. The sequence continues at coordinate 37,006 of DATKKJ010000081.1, forward strand.
AGTTGCGGCGCATCGGTCAGGACGGCGGCGAAGTTGGCCAGCATCGCCGGGCGAGTGACCGCCGAGGTCAGCCAGCCGAGTTGTCCGCCGTGCTCATACAGCCGCTCGTACTTGTCGCCGCGGGCCAGGTGGGCCAGCACGGCGTGGCCGTGGTTGTTGCGCTCGACGGCCACCAGCGCGTGGTTGTATTCGTGCGCCAGAGCCGCCACCCGGGCAGCCAGCTCCTGGGGCGTGAAGTGCCCGCGCAGCTCGGCGCATTGCATCGCGGTCGTGCGCTCGATCACCGCGGCGCAGGCGTAGTCGCCCTCGCTGCCGCCGCCCGCCGGGTCCACTCCGACGATGTACTGGTGCCCGTTGGCAGGCAGCCAGAGTCTGAGGCGGCCGTTGTCGCGCACCTCGTAGGGCTCGCCGCACTCCGCCAGCCGGGCCTCGATCTTCTCCAGGTCGAAGACGCACTCGCCGCTGGCCAGGAAACAGTGGGTATCGTCCTCGGCGTACTCCTGCGGCGCCAGCCCGCGGAACTCGGACTGCAGGTGGCGGCGGAAGGCGATCTGGCCGAGGGTCAGGCCTTCACGATCGACGAGCTCTCGCTCGTCGCTTGTAAGGTCAGTTTGCAGGAGGCAGGAGGCAGGGAGCAGTAGACCTCCTCCTGCGTCCTGCCGTCTGCTTCCTGCGTCCTCCGCCGTGTAGGATTCCTCGAACCACCAGGGGAAGAAGTGCTTCACGTAGCCGGACTCGTCGGCGCGCTGCCACTCTTCGTAGAAGACGCCGCCGGCGCCGCAGGGCGTGGACTCCAGCACGATCTCCCCGTTGCCGGGGACAGCGGCGCGCAGCGATGCCAGGGTCGCGGCGGCGTCGCGCGGCCAGCGGGCCACCTCGGAACAATGCAGGTTCTGGATGGTCATGCCCCGGCCGGCGCTGGAGTCGGCCGCCGATTCGATGCGGTACTCCGAGTCCAGCCGGGCAAAGACGATCTGGCCCACGTTGTCGCGCGACGTCGCCAGCGCCCCGGTCTGCAACCGCTCCGGCAGGTTCTCCAGGAAGCGGTGCACGATACGGAAGATCTGCTCGGCCGACGCCCGGTCGTGCGCCACCTGCACGGTCAGCGTGCCCGGCCGGGTGATGGTCGAGATGAAGAAACGCGCGGCCACGTAGGTGGTGACGCCCAGTTGCCGCGCCTTGAGCACGA